>MEDZ01000030.1 GCA_001724275.1 Gemmatimonadetes bacterium SCN 70-22 | reverse complement strand
AGGGGTCTGGGGGGTGGGGTGCCGGGGCGAGGCGCGGGGGAGTCTGGTGTATCTGGTTGAGTTGACACGAGTTGCAGGTCCCACTATCGTATGTGTCTCGCGCAAAATGGCGGGGAAGTCGCTGACGTAGCTCAGTTGGTAGAGCTCCTGATTTGTAATCAGGTGGTCGCGAGTTCGAGTCTCGCCGTCAGCTTGCCGGGGACGCGGGCGGGGGCGATGCAGCGGGGCGTTAGGTGGGGTACCCAAGTGGCCAACGGGAGCAGACTGTAAATCTGCCGGCGTATGCCTTCGAAGGTTCGAATCCTTCCCCCACCATCGGAGGGCGTTGCGGGAGTCGTTAGGTATGGCACGATGCGGGAGTAGCTCAGTTGGTAGAGCGCGAGCCTTCCAAGCTTGAGGTCGCGGGTTCGAGCCCCGTCTCCCGCTCTGTAGGGTTGGCCGGTGGGGCGAGGGGCGGGAGGGGAGGGGAGGGCCGGCAGTTGGCTTGTAGGTGTGGCACGAGGTCGCACGCGTAGCTCAGTCGGTAGAGCACACCCTTGGTAAGGGTGAGGTCACCGGTTCAATCCCGGTCGCGTGCTTGGGGCGGGTGCAGCGCCCTGGCGGGCGTGGCAGGTGCAGGTCCGCAAATGCAATTCCGTCGAGGGATGAGGCTGGTGCCCGGCATGGTGGGGCGCTGAGGCCTCGTCTTCTCGTCTTCTCGTCTTCTCGTCTTCTGGTGTTCCATGCCTCGCGACAAGATCATCCTCGCCTGCGGCGAGTGTAAGAACCGGAACTACTTCACCACGAAGAACAAGCGCACGCACCCCGAGCGCGTGGAGTGGAAGAAGTACTGCCCGCGCTGCAACAAGCACCAGACGCACAAGGAAACGAAGTAGCCGTGACTACCCAAGCTGCCAGCGCGAGCTGGGTGCAACGCCTCGTCGCCTTCTATCACGACGTGATGGCCGAGATGCGGAAGGTGACGTGGCCTGACGTGCCGCAGGTGCGCCAGCTGTCCATCGGGGTCATCGTGCTGTCGCTCTTCATCGGCGGCGTCATCGCCCTGATGGACCTGGTGTTCCAGCAGGTGCTCGTGCGCTGGATCCCCTCGCTGTTCGGGGGCTGAGCCGTGGAACACCGCTGGTACGCCATCCAGACGACGGCCGGTCACGAGAACAAGGTCAAGTCGCTCATCCAGCGGAAGATCGAGCAGGATCCCCGCGCGCCGGAGGAGCGGCTGATCCGTCAGGCGCTCGTCCCGACGCAGGAAGTCGTGGAGATCAAGAACGGCAAGAAGGTCACGGTCGAGCGCAAGCTGTATCCCGGCTACGTGCTCGTCGAGATGCTCTGGAACCAGGAGACGGCGCACATCATCAACGGAATCCAGGGCGTCATCAAGTTCGTGCAGCACGGCCTGGGCGCTCCCACCCGGGAGCCGATGGCGCTTCGGCCGGAGGAAGTCCGGCGCCTGCTCGGGATCGCCGAGGAGGTCGAGGAAGCCGCGCCGCGCGAGGAGATCCCGTTCCTGGTCGGCCAGGCCGTGGCGATCACGGAGGGGCCGTTCACCGACTTCAACGGCACGGTCGAGGAAGTGATGCCCGACAAGGGGAAGGTCCGCGTCATGGTCTCCCTCTTCGGGCGCCCGACCTCGGTCGAGCTCGACTACTTGCAGCTGAAGGCCTATTGACGGGATCCCGGCGCCCGCCGGCACCGGGGGGCGCCCGGAGACAGGACACGACGCACGACAGGCAGGGCAAGACGCCGGGGGATCGGCGGGGGCGTGAGGGAACTGCAGCGCCCCGGTTCGACAGGATCCCGGTGCAGGTGCGCCAGAGCGCGGGCAACCGCCCCTCGGCGACCGATGCAGTCACCGGCCCTTGCGCGGGGCGGCCGCTCAGCGGCGAGGAGCGCACCGTCGGAAACCACGACGACGTGAAATACACGGTGGGAGTCTGGGCGCGCTCGATGGGTTTTCCGTCGGGCACGGCAGTGTGCCTGGCCGTGTGCACGGCCCTGCGCACCGCGGTGCATCACGCGCTCGCACGCAGAGGAGACCAATGGCAAAGAAGGTCAGCGGGTTCGTCAAGCTCCAGATCCCCGCGGGGCGCGCGAATCCGGCTCCTCCGGTGGGTACGGCTCTCGGCCCGCAGGGGATCAACATCATGCAGTTCTGCAAGGAGTTCAACGCTCGGACGCAGAGCCAGGATGGCTTGATCCTCCCCGTCGAGATCACGATCTACTCGGACAAGTCGTTCACCTTCATCCTCAAGACGCCGCCCGCGGCGATCCTGATCATGAAGGAGCTCGGACTGGAAAAGGGGTCGGGGCAGCCCAACCGCGTGAAGGTCGGATCGATCAGCAAGGCGCAGGTCAAGAAGATTGCCGAAGTGAAGATGCCGGACCTCAACTGTGACTCGATCGAGTCGGCCATGTCGATGGTGGCAGGCGCCGCGCGCTCGATGGGAGTCGAGGTGAAGGACTGATGCGCACTCACGGCAAGCAGTTCACCACCGCGGCGAAGAAGGTCGATGCGGCGCTGTCGTACCAGGCGCGCCAGGCGCTCGAGCTCGTGAAGAGCTCCGCCTTCGCCAAGTTCGACGAGACCGTCGAGGTCGCGGTCCGTCTGGGGGTCGATCCGCGCCACGCCGACCAGGTCGTGCGCGGGACGGTCGTCCTCCCGGCCGGCACCGGGAAGACGGTCCGGGTCCTCGTCATCGCCGTCGGTGAGAAGGCGCGCGAGGCGGAGGAGGCCGGGGCCGACTTCGTCGGCGTCGAGAACCTCCAGAAGATCAAGGACGGCTGGCTCGACTTCGACGTGATGATCGCCACCCCCGACCAGATGGGCCAGGTGGGCCAGCTGGGGCGCGTGCTCGGTCCCCGCGGACTGATGCCGAACCCCAAGGCCGGGACGGTCACCATGAACGTGGGGCAGGCAGTTCGCGAGTCCAAGGCGGGGAAGATCGAGTTCCGCGTGGACAAGGGCGGCAACGTGCATGCGGCCATCGGCAAGGTGTCGTTCGGGATCGAGGCGCTCGAGACCAACTTCACCGCCTTCATGGACCAGATCGTCCGGTCCAAGCCGGCGGCGGCCAAGGGCGTGTACGTCAAGAACGTCTCGGTCTCCAGCACCATGGGCCCCGGCGTTCGCGTGGACACCACTCCGTATCGGGGTTAACGAGCGATGAAGAAATCCGAGAAGGAGCAGCTCGTTACCGAGCTCAGCGACAAGATCAAGGGCGCAACCGCGCTCTACTTCACCGACTTCACCGGGCTCAACGTGAAGCGGATGACCGAGCTGCGCCGCCGCCTCCGCAAGGCCGGCGTCGAGTACGTCGTCATCAAGAACACCCTCGCGATCCGGGCCGTGAACGAGAGCGGCCTCACCGGAGGCCGCCTCAAGGGGCCAACGGGCGTGGTGGTGGCCAAGGACGCGATCACGGCCGCCAAGGTGCTGGTCGACTTCGCGAAGGAGAACGACCAGAAGCCCGCCGTGAAGGGGGGGCTGTACGAAGGGAACGCCGTCGACGACGCGACCATCAAGAAGCTCGCGACGCTCCCGACGCGTGAGGAGGCACTGTCGCAGTTCGTCAGCGCGCTCAACAGTGTCCTGATGATGTTCGCCCTCGCCCTCGAAGCGAGAAAGGAGCAGCTCGAGAACGCCTAAGCCCCAGGCGAGACGGGAGACGGGAGTCGGGAGTCGGGAGCAGCACCCCGCGCCGCCATCCCTTCACTCCCCCGCCATGGAATTGTGAACCAACAATCCCAGGATCGCCTGGGTCCCACACGGAGAATACAGATCATGCCTACGACCCTGAGCAAGGACGAGATCCTCGACGCGATCGGCAGCATGTCGGTCATCGAGCTCGCCGACCTCATCGAAGCCTTCAAGTCCAAGTTCAACGTCACCATCGCGGCCGTCGCCGCCGGTGGTGCGGCTGGCGGTGCGGCCGCGGCGGCCCCGGCGGCCGAGGAGCAGACGGAGTTCAGCGTCGTGCTCAAGGAAGCCGGCGCCAAGAAGATCCAGGTCATCAAGGTCGTCCGCGAGCTGACGGGCCTCGGCCTGAAGGAAGCCAAGGACCTCGTCGACAGCGCGCCGAAGGAGATCAAGGCCGGCGTGTCCAAGGACGAAGCCGCCCAGATCAAGGCGAAGCTGGAAGCCGAAGGCGCGGCGGTGGAGGTCAAGTAAGGAAGGGCGGACGGGAGACGGGAGACGGGGGACGGGAGTGCTCGCTGCGTGGCAGCTCGCGACCCCCTCGGGATTCAGGATGACGCGGCGGCCCAAGGCCGCCGCCCTCCCGTCTCCCGTCCTCCGTCTCCCGTCTCCCGTCTCCCTTACTCCTTCAGCTCCAGCCTCCGCTCAGTGATTCAGCCGTACCGTACCACTTCCGCAGCTCCTTCCTCCGCCTCCCTCTCGATCGCGCCAATCGCGGCGCGCCCGGGAGTGGGGCCGTTTTCGCCTGTGCGCGGGTGAAACATGCCTGAATTGATGAAGCAGATCACATTTGGAAAGCTCGACGAAGGAATGGGGATGCCCCATCTCCTCGACATCCAGACCCGAGCGTTCGAGACGCTCCTCCAGCTGGATGCGGCCTCGCACGACCGTGAGGACATCGGCCTCGAGCGTGTCTTCAAGGATCTCTTCCCCATCACCGACGTCCACGAGAACTTCTCGCTGGAGTTCGTCAAGTACAACCTTGGCGAGCCGAAGTACTCCGTCGAGGAGTGCATCGAGCGGGACATGACCTACTCGGCGCCGCTCAAGGCGACGCTGCGCCTGGTCATCAACGAGGACGTCAACGGCGTCAAGCGCCCGCGCAACATCATCGAGAAGGAAGTCTACCTCGGCGAGTTGCCGCTCCTCACCGACCTCGGCACGTTCGTCATCAACGGCGCCGAGCGCGTGATCGTGAGCCAGCTGCACCGCTCGCCGGGCGTCGTCTTCGAGGAGTCGACGCACCCCAACGGGCAGCGCCTCATCTCCTCGCGCATCATCCCGTTCCGCGGGTCGTGGGTGGAGTTCACGGTCGACATCCACGACGTGATCTACGTCCACATCGACAAGAAGAAGAAGTTCCCGGCCACGGCCCTGTTGCGCGCCTTCGGCTATGGCGCCAACTCGGACATCCTCCGGCTCTTCTTCGCCGTCCGCGACCTCGACCTCACGAAGAAGCGTGAGGGGCGCGCCGAGACGCGCGAGGTCCTGGGCGCCATCGTCGCCGAGGACATCACGCTGGCCGGCGAGGAGGCCGACCCGGACGCTCCCAAGGCCAAGACGAAGAAGGCCCGCGCCGCCGCCGAGCGCGCCGCCGCCGACCTCCTCGTCCGCGAGGGCGACGAGCTCACCGAGGAGATCCTCAACCGCCTCGTGCGCCAGGGGATCAAGACCATCAAGGTCTTCTCGTCGTACATGACGATCGACCTCCGCGACGAGGTGGACGCGATCGAGCGCGGGGAGCGCCCGGCGCCGCGCGTCCTGTCGCACGACGTGGTCGACCCCGAGACGGGGGAGGTCGTCGCCGACGCCGGGGCCGCGCTCAAGGAGTCGCTCATCAAGCGCATCCGGAAGGCCGACATCGTGAAGGTGCAGGTCTTCGTTCCGTCGGGACGTGCCGAGTCGGCGCTGATCAAGAACACGATCGGCAAGGACCCGACGGACCCGAAGCACATCACCCCCGAGGAGCGCAAGAAGCAGGGGTGGGGGAACGATCCGGAGGCGGGTGAGGGGAAGGCGCTGAACTCGATCTACACGCTGCTGCGCCCGGGCGACGCGCCCAACAAGGAGACGGCGAAGCAGGCGCTCGAGCGCCTCTTCTTCTCCCCCAAGCGCTACGACCTCGGACGCGTGGGGCGCTACAAGATCAACCAGCGCCTCGGCCTCAAGGAGAAGGCGAGCACGACGGTCCTCACCAAGGAGGACTTCATCGCCATCCTCCGCTACCTCGTGGAGCTCCACGAGGGGCGCGGCTACGTCGATGACATCGACCACCTGGGGAACCGTCGCATCCGGTCGGTCGGCGAGCTCATCGCCAACCAGTTCTCGGTCGGCCTCTCCCGCATGGCGCGCCTGGTCAAGGAGCGCATGTCGATCAACACCGACCCGGAGAAGATCTCGCTCGACGACCTGGTCAACGCGCGCACGGTGAGCGCGGTGATCCAGGCGTTCTTCGGCTCGTCGCAGCTGTCGCAGTTCATGGACCAGACGAACCCGCTGGCCGAGCTGACGCACAAGCGGCGCCTCTCGGCGCTTGGCCCTGGCGGGCTCACGCGCGAGCGCGCGGGCTTCGAGGTGCGCGACGTGCACTACTCGCAGTACGGGCGCATGTGCCCGATCGAGACGCCGGAAGGGCCGAACATCGGCCTCATCACGTCGCTGGCGTGCTTTGCGCGGGTCAACGACCTGGGCTTCGTCGAGACGCCCTACCTGGTGGTCAAGAACGGGAAGGTGACGAAGGAGCTCGCCTGGCTCGACGCCAATCGCGAGGAGGAGACGGTCATCGCGCAGGCCAACGCCAAGCTCAACGCCGACGGCTCGTTCGCCGACGACCTGGTGCTGTGCCGCTGGCGCGACGACTTCCCGGCGGTCTCGCCGGATCGCATCGACTTCATGGACGTGGCGCCCGAGCAGCTGGTCTCGATCGCCGCCGCGATCATCCCGTTCCTCGAGCATGACGACGCGAACCGGGCGCTGATGGGGTCGAACATGCAGCGACAGGCGGTCCCGCTCGTCAACCCGCAGACCCCGCTCGTGGGGACGGGGCTGGAGGCGAAGGTGGCCCGGGACTCCGGCGCGGTGGTGATCGCGCGGCGTTCGGGGGTGGTGACGCGTGTGACGGCCGACGAGATCATCGTCGACGCCGGCCCGGCCGAGCGAACGCGCACGGCCGACGACAAGCCGCTCGAGCGCCTCACGCAGCAGGACCGTTACAAGATCAAGAAGTACTGGCGCACCAACCAGGACACCGCCATCAACCAGCGCCCGATCGTCCGCCTTGGCCAGAAGGTGAAGGCTGGCGACGTGCTGGCCGACGGCGCGGCGACCGAGATGGGGCAGCTGGCGCTGGGCTCGAACGTCCTGGTGGCGTTCATGCCGTGGTACGGGCACAATTTCGAGGACGCCATCGTCCTCTCCGAGCGCCTGGTGAAGGATGACGTGTACTCGTCGATCCACATCCAGGAGCTCGAACTGCACGTGCGCGACACCAAGCGCGGGCAGGAGGAGATCACGCGCGAGATCCCGAACGTCGCCGAGGAGTCGCTGGTCGACCTCGACGAGCGCGGCATCGTGCGCATCGGCGCCCACGTGAAGCCGGGCGACATCCTGGTCGGCAAGATCACGCCGAAGGGAGAGACGGAGCTGTCGCCGGAAGAGAAGCTCCTGACCGCGATCTTCGGCGAGAAGGCGAAGGACGTGAAGGACTCGTCGCTGAAGGTGTCGCCGGGGATGGAGGGCGTGGTCATCGACGTGAAGATCTTCTCGCGCATCGAGGACCAGGTGGTCGAGAAGGACCGCGGGGAGCGCATCGGTGAGGTGCGGCGCCTCGAGGGCGAGGAGAAGGTGCGCGTCAACGAGGTGCGCGACGAGGAGCTGAAGGTGCTGCTCGAAGGGCAGACGGTGGCGCTGGCGCTCAAGGCAGGGACGGTGGAGGAAGGGATCGCCACCGGGACGGTGCTGACGAAGGAGATCCTGCGCGACCTGCGCTTCGCCCAGCTCGACCTCAAGACCTTCCGGGTGGAGAACAAGAAGGTCAACGACCGGATGCGCGAGATCATCGACGCGGCCAACGAGGAGAAGGCGCGCCTCGAGGAGAAGGCGGAGGAGCGCATCGACCGCATCCTGCAGCCGGACGAGCTCCCGCCGGGGGTGATCCAGCTGGTGAAGGTGTACCTGGCGGAGAAGCGCAAGATCTCGGTGGGTGACAAGATGGCCGGCCGCCACGGGAACAAGGGCATCGTGGCCCGGGTCGTCCCCGAGGAGGACATGCCGTTCCTTCCCGACGGGCGTCCGGTCGACATCGTGCTCAACCCGTTAGGCGTGCCGTCGCGGATGAACGTGGGGCAGATCCTCGAGACCCACCTGGGGTGGGCGGCGCGGATCCTCGGGTTCTATGCCAAGACGCCGGTCTTCCAGGGGGCCAACGAGCGCGAGATCGGCATGCTGCTGAAGCTCGCCGGGCTGTCCTGGGCCCGCGAGACGATGGGGCTGACGGGCACGGCGCTGGGCATCGGCGACGAGGACATCCGGCACATCACCCGGGACTTCCGCCCCGACACGTCGGCGCCGGAACAGGTGGCGCTGCTGGCCGACGCGTCGATCAACGACCTCGGTGGTCGCGCGATGACGGCCGAGACCAAGGACGTGTTCAACCGGGTGCGCGAGTTCCTGGCGTACGCGGCGCGCACGCTGGCCGAGCGTGAGGAGGCGGAGCTGAAGAACCAGCTCGCCTTCCACCAGGTGGCCTGCGAGGACGAGTCGGCGACGCCGCAGTACCGCGCCGAGATGAAGGCGGCCGCCAGGGCGGTCGAGAAGCGCCTCGGGCGCTCGGCGCAGGAGGTCCTCGAGGATCTCGAGCTCCCGGCGCTGGCGGCCATGCTGGGCAAGAAGTCCGAGGCCGACGTGGAGAAGGCGGCAATCGAGCTGATGCGCCTGGCGGGGATCACCCCCGGCGGGAAGATGCAGCTGCGCGACGGCCGCAGCGGCGAGCGCTTCGCCTTCCCGGTGACGGTGGGCGAGATCTACATGCTCAAGCTGTCGCACCTGGTCGACGACAAGATCCACGCGCGCTCCATCGGCCCCTACTCGCTCGTCACCCAGCAGCCGCTGGCCGGCAAGGCGCAGTTTGGTGGCCAGCGCTTCGGGGAGATGGAGGTGTGGGCGCTGGAGGCGTACGGCGCCGCCCACACCCTGCAGGAGATCCTGACGGTCAAGTCGGACGACGTGAACGGCCGGTCGCGCGTGTACGAGGCGATCGTGAAGGGGCAGAACCTCCCCGAGCCGGGGACCCCCGAGTCGTTCAACGTCCTCGTCAAGGAACTGCAGGCGCTGGGCATCTACGTGAAGATGGGGGCGAAGGGTGAGGCGAACGGGAACGGCGCCGCAGGCGGCGCCGGATTCACCACCGAAGGTGAGGTGTAACCCATGATCGATTTCCGCAGCGCGCGCGAGACGCGTGCCTCGTCGTTCGACTACATCCAGGTCCGCATCGCGTCGCCGGAGGAGATCCGCGGCCCGAAGGACCCGAAGGAGCGCGAGCGCCAGGAGATGCAGGGGCTCCGGCAGTGGTGGTCGTGGGGCGAGGTCACCAAGCCCGAGACGATCAACTACCGCTCGTTCAAGCCGGAGAAGGACGGCCTGTTCTGCGAGCGCATCTTCGGCCCGGTGAAGGACTGGGAGTGCCATTGCGGCAAGTACAAGCGCATCCGCTACCGCGGGGTCATCTGCGACCGCTGCGGCGTCGAGGTCACGCTGTCCAAGGTGCGCCGCGAGCGCATGGGACACATCGAGCTCGCCGTCCCGGTGGCGCACATCTGGTTCTTCAAGACGCTCCCCTCGCCGATGGGGAACCTGCTCGACCTCACGCTCCGTGACCTCGAGAAGGTCATCTACTACTCGAACTACGTCGTCATCGAGCCGGGCAACCAGGAGGTCCGGGCCAACCAGCTCCTCGACGAGGACCTGTACCTGGACCTGAAGGCGAAGGCGAAGGAGGAGGGTGACACCCTCTTCCAGGCCGACATCGGGGCGCCGGCGGTGCGCGAGCTCCTCAAGCGCATCGACGTCGACAAGGTCGCCGAGCAGCTGCGCCGCAGCGTCGTCGACGAGTCGTCGCAGCATCGCAAGAAGCAGATGCTCAAGCGGCTCAAGATCGTCGACGCCTTCCGCAACTCGGGCGATGCCGGCGGCGTGCGCAACAAGCCGGAGTGGATGATCATGGACGTGATCCCGGTGATCCCGCCCGATCTCCGTCCGCTGGTCCCGCTCGACGGCGGGCGCTTCGCCACCTCCGACCTCAACGACCTGTACCGCCGCGTCATCAACCGCAACAACCGGTTGATGAAGCTCATCACGCACCGTGCGCCGGAGGTCATCCTCCGCAACGAGAAGCGCATGCTGCAGGAGGCGGTCGACGCCCTGTTCGACAACGGGCGCCGTTCGAAGGCGATTCGCGGCCGCGGCAAGCGCCCGCTCAAGTCGCTCTCCGACATGCTCAAGGGGAAGCAGGGGCGCTTCCGCCAGAACCTGCTGGGCAAGCGCGTCGACTACTCGGGGCGTTCGGTCATCGTCGTCGGACCCGAGCTCAAGCTGCACCAGTGCGGCCTCCCGAAGGCCATGGCGCTGGAGCTCTTCAAGCCGTTCATCATCCACAAGCTCGTCGAGAAGGGGATCGCCGAGACGGTCAAGCGCGCCAAGAAGATCGTGGAGCGCGAGAGCCCCGAGGTCTACGAGATCCTCGAGGAGATCATCAGGGACCACCCGGTGCTCCTCAACCGGGCGCCGACGCTGCACCGCCTGGGCATCCAGGCGTTCGAGCCGGTGCTCGTGGAAGGGAAGGCCATCCGCATCCACCCGCTCGTCTGCGCGGCGTTCAACGCCGACTTCGACGGCGACCAGATGGCGGTGCACGTCCCGCTGTCGTTCGAGGCCCAGCTGGAGGCGCGCCTCCTGATGCTCTCCTCGAACAACATCCTCAAGCCCTCCGATGGCCGCCCGATCTCGGAGCCGTCGCAGGACATCGTGCTCGGCTGCTACTTCGCCACCAAGCAGGGGGCCGACTTCGACAAGATCGCCAAGGATCCGAAGGCGGTCGCGAAGCTGCGGACCATCGGGAGCACGGCCGAGGCCGAGATGGCGCTGGCGATGGGGCGCGTGAAGCACCACACCCCGATCCGCTTCCTCGTGGACCGCGAGGGCGAGCACCGGTGGGTGGTCACCACGGTCGGTCGCGTGCTGTTCAACGCGATCATCCCGGCCGAGGTGAGCTTCCAGAACCGCGACATGAAGAAGAAGGCGCTCGGCGAGCTCGTCTTCGAGACCTTCCGCAAGGCGGGGCTCTCCAAGACGGTGGAGTTCCTCGACCGCCTGAAGGAGTTCGGCTTCGCCAACGCCACCCGCGGTGGCGTGTCGATCGGGATCGAGGACCTGCACATCCCGGGCGACAAGGCGACGCTGCTCAAGGAGGCCGAGGAGCGCGTCGAGCGCTTCCAGCGCGCCTACCAGACGGGCAACATCACGAACGGTGAGCGATACAACAAGGTCATCGACACCTGGACGCACGCGAATTCCGATGTCGCCGACGCGATGGTCAAGGCGATGCGCGAGTCGCACGCGGGCTTCAACCCGGTGTTCATGATGTTCGACTCCGGCTCCCGCGGCAGCCGCGACCAGATCCGCCAGCTGGCGGGGATGCGCGGCCTCATGGCCAAGCCGCAGAAGAAGCTCACCGGCGGCATCGGCGAGATCATCGAGAGCCCCATCAAGTCGAACTTCCGTGAAGGGCTCTCGGTGCTCGAGTACTTCATCTCGACGCACGGGGCGCGCAAGGGGCTGGCCGACACGGCGCTCAAGACCGCCGACGCCGGCTATCTCACGCGCCGTCTCGTCGACGTGGCGCAGGACGTCACGATCGCCGAGGAGGATTGCGGCACGATCCAGGGGCTCGAGGTCGCGGCGCTGAAGGAGGGCGAGGATGTCATCGAGGCGCTGTCGGAGCGCATCGTGGGCACCGTGGCCGCCGAGGACGTCGTGGATCCGCACGTGCGCGACGAGGCGGGGCGCTACCTGGTGCTCGCCGAGGCCGGCCAGCTCATCGACGAGGAGGCCGCGCGCGCGATCGAGGAGGCAGGGATCGACACCGTCAAGATTCGCTCGGTCCTCACCTGCGAGGCCAAGCGCGGGCTGTGCCGCATGTGCTACGGGCGCAACCTGGCGACCATGAAGATGGTCGACCTGGGCGAGGCGGTCGGGATCATCGCCGCGCAGTCCATCGGCGAGCCGGGGACGCAGCTCACGCTGCGCACCTTCCACATCGGTGGCACCGCGGCGCGTATCGCCGAGCAGACGGCCCGCCGGTCGAAGGTCGCGGGGATCATCGAGTTCGGCGATCGCCTCGTGACGGTGAAGAACCGCGAGGGGCAGCAGGTGGTCACCTCGTACGAGGGCGAGATCACCATCCGCGCGTCGGCCGACCCGAGCGCGGCGATCGCCGCGCGACTGGCGGTCCCGCTGGGCGCGACCCTGTTCGTGAAGGACAAGGACGAGGTGAAGAAGGAGCAGGTGATCTTCACCTGGGACCCGTACACCAACCCCATTCTCGCCGACGTCGAGGGGACGATCCGCTTCGTCGACATCGTGGAGGACGAGTCGGTGTCCGAGGAGCTGGACGAGCTCACCGGGCTGCGCCAGCGCGTCATCATCGAGGATCGCGAGAAGAAGCTTCACCCGCACATCGAGATCTGGCAGACGAAGGGCGGGAAGGAGAAGCGCGTCCGCGACTTCGTCATCCCGGTCGGCGCCGTGCTCGTCGCCGAGGATGGCGATGAGATCTTCGCCGGCGACACGATCGCGAAGGTGTCGCGTGAGGCGTACAAGACGCGCGACATCACGGGGGGCCTGCCGCGTGTGGCCGAGCTCTTCGAGGCGCGTCGCCCGAAGGACCCGGCGACCATCTCCGAGGTGGACGGCATCGTGCGCTTCGGCGACATCAAGCGCGGCAAGCGCGAGGTGTTCGTCACGCCGGGCCAGCCGGGGCAGGAGGCCGAGGGCGAGGCGCAGCTGTACGAGGTGCCCGCCGGCAAGCACTTGCGCGTGCACGAGGGCGACCGCGTGCGCGCCGGCGACCGCCTGACGGAAGGGCCGGTGAACCCGCACGACATCCTCCGCATCAAGGGGCCGCGTGCGGTGCAGGAGTACCTGCTCAACGAGGTGCAGGAGGTCTATCGCCTGCAGGGCGTGAAGATCTCCGACAAGCACATCGGCGTGATCGTGAAGCAGATGCTCCAGAAGGTCCGCATCGTCGATCCGGGCGACACGGAGTTCCTCGAGGGGGAGCACGTCGACAAGCAGGTGTTCCGCGAGCAGAACGATCGCGCGAAGAAGCGGAAGGAGAAGCCGGCGACGGCCGAACCGCTCCTGCTGGGGATCACGAAGGCGTCGCTGACGACGCAGTCGTTCATCTCGGCGGCGTCGTTCCAGGAGACCACGCGGGTCCTCACCGATGCCGCCATCCGCGGCGCGCGGGACGACCTGATGGGGCTCAAGGAGAACATCATCATCGGGCACCTCATCCCCGCCGGGACCGGGCAATACCGGTACAACGACGTGGAGATCGAGGGGGCGGAGCTTCCGCAGCCGACCCCGGAGCTGCCGATGACCGAGGAGCCGCTCCCCGGCGTCTTCTCGGCGAGCTTCGCCGACAGCACGTTCAGCTTCGGCGGGAACGACGAGCTGTAACCCGCGCCTGCGGGACCGTGTTCATGGGCGAGACGCCCGGGCCTCGTGCCCGGGCGTCTTCGTCAGGGGAGGGGTTCGGGGGCGACGGCCCGGCTCGTGTGGGGCATGCACCTTGCTTCCGCGAGTCGGGGCCTCTAATTTCATCGTTCTGTTCCGTGCCGCCCATACGGGGCGATCCACGTAGAAGTCGATTCACGAACTGGTTCTGGATGCCAACGATCAATCAGCTCGTCCGGCGCGCGCGCAAGGACGTTCTCAAGAAGGAAAAGTCGCCGGCGCTCAAGGCGAATCCGTTCCGCCGCGGTGTGTGCACCCGCGTGTACACCACCACGCCCAAGAAGCCGAACTCGGCGCTGCGCAAGGTGGCCAAGGTTCGCCTGACGAACCAGATCGAAGTGATCGCCTACATTCCGGGTGAAGGGCACAACCTGCAGGAGCACTCGATCGTGCTCGTGCGCGGTGGCCGTGTGAAGGACCTCCCCGGGGTGCGTTACCACATTGTCCGCGGGACCCTGGACGCCGCTGGCGTCAATGGCCGCAACCGCAGCCGTTCGAAGTACGGCACCAAGAAGCCCAAGGCGGGCGCCGCCCCTGCTGGAGGTAAGAAGAAGTGAGCCGCCGTAAGAAGTCGGTGAAGCGTCCCGTTCTCGCGGATGCGCGCTATGACAGCCAGACTGTCTCGAAGTTCATCAACTCCCTGATGTTCGAAGGGAAGAAGTCCAACGCCGAGCGCCTCTTCTACGGGGCCATGGACATCGTCGAGTCCAAGACGAGCCAGCCGGGCGTGAACGTCTTCAAGCAGGCGCTGGCGAACCTCAAGCCGGTCATCGAGGTCAAGTCGCGCCGCGTCGGCGGCGCCACCTACCAGGTCCCGGTCGAAGTGCGCCCCGAGCGCCGCACGGCCCTGGCCATGCGCTGGCTCATCAGCTACTCGCGCGATCGCAACGAGAAGTCGATGGCCGAGAAGCTCGCCGCCGAGGTCATCGCCGCCTCGAAGGGCGAAGGCAACGCGGTCAAGAAGAAGGAAGACACCCACCGCATGGCCGAGGCCAACAAGGCTTTCGCGCACTACCGCTGGTAGGCTCATTTCGGGATGTGGCGTAGCGGGCGGCCTTCGGGCCGCCCGCTGTCGTTTTGGCGCGGCATTCCCTGTGGGGCGCTTGCACGCTGTCACCCCGCGTGTCGAGATTTCCGCCGGTGGTGCCGCCCCCCTCCGGGATCGCACGGGCGCCTGGATCCCGGAAGGCGGGGCACCAAATCTGCACTGGGGCGTGGGAAGGAGTGGTGGGGGCGACGGGTGCCCAACGCGTTGCCGGGCCGTCGAACCGGCCGTGCCTGCCACGTCGGTGCGTGTGACCGATGCACGCGCCGGTGAGTCGTAGTCGCGGTGTCCATTCGAGTCGGGAGGCGTTGTGGTGTCGAGTACTGACAGGTTGCTGCCGAGGCCATCGGAGTCCGCGATCTTCCGGGCCCTTCCCGAGGGAGGAGTCCTGTTCTCGACGACCAGCGAGGTCTACTTCGGCGTGAACACCGTCGGTGCCCGCATCTGGGAGCTCCTCCCCCCGGCGACCCGGACGTTCGACGAGCTCTGCGCCGCCCTGGTGGCCGACTACTCCGACGTCAGTGCCGAGGTGGTCCGGGGCGATGCCCGGCGGTTCCTGGAACAGCTCGCCGCCAACGGACTCGTGACACCGCCGCGCCCGGAGGACGACGCCTCCGATGCGACTCGTCCGTAAGCTCCTGACGCTCTCGGCGCGCGAATGGCGCGACCTGCTGGCGGCGCAGTGGTCGCTCTGGCAAGCGCAGTGGGCGCTGCGCCGCCGCCCGACCGGCGCCTTGCTCGACGACTGGAGTGCCGGCCATCCGGCGTCCGGGGGGACGGCGGATCCCCGCCAGCTGCCACGCGCGAGGGAGATCGGCGACGCCGTGCGCCGGGTCGCGCTGCACGGCCTCACCCGTCCGCAGTGCCTGGCGCGCTCGCTGGCGATCACCACGCTCCTCGAGCGCGAGGGGATCGCCGGCGCGATCGTCCGCATCGGCGTGCGTCCTGACGACGCGCGCATCGCCGCGCACGCCTGGGTCGAGTTCTCGGGCGAGATCGTGGGCGATTCGCGGGCGCACGTGCGTGGCTTCGAGCTGCTGGCCACGGCGCACGGCGGCGGCAAGCGTTAGGCATGGCGCCGTCGGCGACGGACGCCAGCGTCTGCGTGCGAGCGCTCACCAAGCGCTTCCCGGTGCGCCGCGGGTGGGGGGCGACGTTCCGGCGCCCGTTCGAGAAGCGCTGGATCACCAGCGTGGACGGGGTGAGCTTCGATGTCGGGCGCGGCGAGTTCTTCGGCCTCCTCGGCCCCAACGGCGCCGGCAAGACGACGCTGCTCAAGATGCTCGCCACCTTCATCACCCCCGATGCGGGGGAGGCGCTGGTCGAGGGGGTCGACGTGGCGGCCGAGCCCGAGCGGGCGCGTGCCCTCGTGGTCCCGGTGATCGCCAGCGAGCGGAGCCTCTACTGGCGGCTCACGGCGCGGGAGAACCTCGAGCTCTTCGCCCGGCTGTGGCGCGTTCCCGCCGGCGACATCGCCGCGAGGGTCGACGACGTGCTCGGCGTGGTGGACCTGCGCGACACGGCGAGCAAGCTCGTGGGACAGTTCTCGTCGGGGATGATGCAGCGTCTCCTGATCGCGCGGGCCCTGCTCGCGGACCCTCGCGTCCTCCTCCTCGACGAGCCGACGCGCAGCCTCGACCCCATCTCGGCGCGCAGCTTCCGCCGATTCCTCCGCGAGGAGCTGGCCGAGCGCCGGCAGTGCGCCGTGATCATCGCCACCCATAGCGCCGAGGAGGCCTTCGACCTGTGTCACCGGGTTGCCGTCCTGGACGGGGGGCGGCTCCTGGCGCTGGGGGTGGCGTCGGAGCTGGCGCAGGAGCTTGCAGGGAACCGGTACGTGGCGTGGACCACGCAGCCCGGACATCCGCTCTTCGCCACGCATGCCGTGGCGGGCGACGAGGGGGACTTCGAGTCCGCCCCGGTCGCCCTGCGTGAGCTCGAGGGGTGGCACCCGGTGGCGTTGGAGATTCGCGGAGGGGCGGAGGGCGCGGCAGCGCTGCTCGCCCAGCTCGTCACCCACGGGATCCCCGTCGCGGCGTTGGAGCGTGTTCCCGTCTCGCTGGCGGCGCTCATCGACCGGGTCGTCCGGCGCTCGCGGGAGGGCGCGTGAACTTCCGGGCGATCGCGGCGCTGCTCAGGGCGTCGTTCCTGACCGCATCGAGCTATCGGGTGCGCTTCATCCAGGCGCTGGTGACGTCGCTGGTCACCGTCGTCCCCGTGTTCTTCGTCGCCCGCGCATTGCAGCCGATGATGGGGCCCACGATCCAGGCCGAGGGGAAGGATTTCTTCGCCTTTCTCATCGTCGGCTTCGTGGTGATGTCGTTCGTGGTGATGTGCGTGGACTCGCTCCCGACCCAGGTGTCGGGCGACATCAACAACGGCTTTTTCGAGGCGCTGCTGGGCGCCCCCGTGGGGACCCCCACGATCCTCGTCGGGTTGGTGGCGTATCCGGTCCTGTTCACCGTCGTCCGCGGTGCGATCATGCTCGCCCTGGCGGCGATCCTCGGGGTGAACATGTCGGCCGCGCGGCTCCCCGAGGTCGCGCTCGTGGTGGCGCTCCTGGCCGTGGCGCATTTCGGGATCGCCCTCGTGGCGACGGGGCTCATGGTCGCCTTCCGGACGACGCTCTCCATCCCGCAGCTGGTCATCGCCACCTCGGGGTTCCTTGGCGGCGTATATTGGCCGACGAGCGTGATCCCGTCGTGGGTGTACACCGTTTCGGAGTTCGTCCCGATGACGTACGGGTTGCGGGCGATCCGGCAGGCGGTGCTCGAGGGGCGCGCGCTTCCGCAGCTGAAGGATGACGTCCTGATGCTGGCGGCCTTTGCCGGGTGCCTGCTGTCGCTGGGGATCCTGGCGATGACGCTGGCGCTGGCACATGCGCGCCGGCGCGGGACCCTCTCGCAGTACTGACGATGACCTCCACCCCGCGCCTGCTCGACCGGCTGTCTCCCGAAGCTCGCCTTCTCGTGCTGGCGGCAGGGTCGTCGGCGACCGACCGGGAGCTGGCCGCGCTGGCACGCGGTGGGGAGGTGAACTGGGGGCGCCTGCTGGAGATGGCCGATCGGGAGCGCGCGACGGCGATCGTGTGGCGTCGCGTGAAGGCGGACGTGCCGCCGTCGATGCCGCCGGAGGTACGCTCGTCGTTCGAACGGATGGCGATGATCGCCGACTTCTCGGCCGGCTATCTGGGCGAGCGCATCGGGGCCACGCTTGCGCACCTGAACGCGCGCGGCATCCCGGTGCTCCTGCTCAAGGGGGGGGCGCTGGCGGTCACGGTGTACGGCTCGTTCGCCGATCGGCCGATGGGCGACGTGGACCTCGTGGTTCCGGAGCGGGAAGGGGACGCCGCCTTCGCGGCGCTCCAGGAGGTGGGGTGGCGATGGGACGCGGGCGCGTACCCCCTCGAGCGCTACGAGCGGCACCATCACTATCCGCCGCTCGTGGACGAACGCGGGTTGGACACGCGCCTGGAGCTGCATCGGGAGCTGATGGTGGAGGGGAATCCCTTCGGGCTCGGCGCGGCGGAGCTGTTCCGGGAGGGGGAGACGGTGCGCATCGGCGCCGGGACGGCGTCGGTCCCCACGCGCGAGCTCCTCCTCCTTCACACCTGCATTCATTACGCGTGGTCGCACATGCTGCTGTTCGGGGCGTGGCGGGCGTTTCGGGACATGATTGCGCTGATCGATGCGGGGATCGACTGGGCGCGGTTCGAGGGGCTGGCGCGTCGATACCGGGCCGAGTCGGTCAGCTACTGGACGTTCCGGCTGGCCGGCCAGCTGGTGGGGGCGGAGGTGCCGGCGGAGGTGATGGAGCGGTTGGGGCGCTCGGTGACGACGAGCTTTCGGGGGATGTGCGAGCGGCACGCCGCCCGGGAGATGTTTCCCTCGCCGGAGCGGTGCCCGTCGCAGTGGTTGCGTCGGACGTTGTGGACGGCGGCGATCCAGCCGGCGCGCTCGGGGCACGGGAGCGCGCGTCCGTGGCTGCTGGACGACATGGCGCCGGAGAACGTCGACCCGAGCAGGCGGGAGGGGGGGGTGCTGCGGGCGTTCCGGCACCTGCCGCGGGCGGGTGATTGGCTGCGCTACGTGGTGGGGATAGCGCGCTGACGGGAAAGTCGGGCTAACTCGCGCATTGACTTTCGCTTCCCGCCCGACCAGATTCCTCGGCTCCCGATACGCGGCGGATCTTCCGTTGGGTGCGGGGTGCGGCTGAAGCGGGCCCTACGGGGTGCTGGTCCAGCCGAGCGAAGCCGACGAACTGCGAGTCGGCACTTATGGGCCCGCGACGTCGCGGGGGTGCAGGAAACCGGCGCGGCATCGATGCGATGCCGGGTTCCCGAAAAGCAACGCAGGACAATTCGACGTCAGGCCGGGATGGCCTGGCGCGCCATGGGTCCCCACTCGTGCAGCAGTGGCGGGTGTACCCGGCGGCAGCGGATGGATACCGGCTCCTGCCTGAAGGAGCGCCATGGTCCACCCGCATTTTTGCTGATGTGAGATTCGGCCGTGCGTGGGATACCACGCCGCCTAACGCCTAGAAGACACCAATGCCTCGTACGACTCCGCTCGAGCACTATCGCAACATCGGCATCATGGCCCACATCGATGCCGGGAAGACGACGACGACCGAGCGCATCCTGTACTATACCGGCAAGAGCCACAAGCTTGGCGAGGTCCACGATGGCGCCGCCACGATGGACTGGATGGAGCAGGAGCAGGAGCGCGGGATCACGATCACGTCCGCGGCGACGACGTGCTTCTGGCGCCGGCACGGCCAGAGCCACCAGCAGGGGACGGGGCCGGAGTACCGCGTCAACATCATCGACACGCCGGGGCACGTGGACTTCACGGTCGAGGTGGAGCGGTCGCTGCGGGTGCTCGACGGGGCGGTGACGCTGCTCGATTCGGTGGCGGGGGTGGAGCCGCAGACGGAGACGGTGTGGCGGCAGGCGGACCGGTACAAGGTTCCGCGCATGGTGTTCGCCAACAAGATGGACCGCGTGGGGGCGAACTTCGAGCGCTGCGTCGCGATGATCCGCGACCGCCTGACGAAGAACGCCTGCCCGATCCAGCTCCCGGTGGGCTCGGGCGAGCTGTTCACGGGACACATCGACGTCGTGGAGCGGAAGGAGTACATCTTCCACGAAGAGACGTTGGGCCGGACGTTCGACGTGCGCGAGGTACCGGAGGAGTTCCGGGAGGTGGTGGAGCGGGCGCGCCACGAGTTGATCGAGGCGATCGTCGAGCATGACGAGGTGCTGATGGAGCGCTACCTGGCCGGCGAGGAGCTGTCGGTCGACGAGATCCGCGGGCTGATCCGCACGGCGACGTGCGCGATGAAGTTCACGCCGATCCTGTGTGGCGCGTCGTTCAAGAACAAGGGGGTGCAGGCGCTGCTCGATGCGGTGGTCGACTTCCTTCCGGCGCCGGTGGACATCGAGGCGGTGCAGGGGCACCTCCCGCACCACGACGAGACCTTCGAGACGCGGGCGGTGTCGGACCAGGCGCCCTTTGCGGCGCTGGCGTTCAAGATCGCGACCGACCCGTTCGTCGGGAAGCTGACGTTCTTCCGGGTGTATTCGGGGGTCCTGAAGTCGGGGAGCTACGTGTACAACTCGACGAAGGACAAGCGCGAGCGCGTCGGGCGCCTCCTCCAGATGCACGCCAACAAGCGTGAGGAGATCGAGGAAGTGCGGGCGGGCGACATCGCGGCGGCGATCGGGCTCAAGGACACGCGCACCGGCGACACGATGTGCGACGACGAGAAGCCGATCATCCTCGAGGCGATGAAGTTCCCGACGCCCGTCATCGACGTGGCGATCGAGCCGAAGACCAAGGCCGACCAGGACAAGCTGGGCGTGGCGCTGAACAAGCTCGCCGAAGAGGACCCGACGTTCCGCGTGCACACGGACGCGGAGACGGGACAGACGATCATCTCCGGGATGGGCGAGCTGCATCTCGAGATCATCGTCGACCGCATGATGCGCGAGTTCAAGGTGGACGCGAACGTGGGGCGTCCGCAGGTGGCCTATCGCGAGACGATTCGCCGCCGGGCCGAGAAGGTCGAGGGGAAGTTCATCCGGCAGTCGGGGGGCAAGGGGCAGTACGGCCACGTGGTCATCAACATCGAGCCGGCCGAGGCAGGGCAGGGGTTCGTGTTCGAGGACAAGATCGTGGGCGGCGTGGTTCCGCGCGAATACATCGGTCCCGTGGAACAGGGGATCAAGGAAGCGCTGGAGAACGGCGTGCTGGCCGGCTACCCGATGGTCGACGTGAAGGTCCAGCTCGTGTACGGGTCGTACCACGAGGTCGACTCGAGCGAGATGGCGTTCAAGATTGCGGGTTCGATGGCGTTCAAGGAGGGGGCGAAGCAGGCCTCCCCGTGCATCCTCGAGCCCATGATGAAGGTCGAGGTCGTGAGCCCGGAGTCGTACATGGGCGACGTCCTTGGCGACCTGTCGTCGCGCCGCGGGAAGATCGGCGGCATGACGCAGCGCGGGGAGGCGCAGGTGATTGCCGCCACGGTGCCTCTCTCGGAGATGTTCGGCTACTCCACCAAGCTCCGCTCGATGTCGCAGGGCCGCGCGGTGTACTCGATGGAGTTCTCACACTACGAGGAAGTGCCGAAGAGCAAGGCGGAAGAGATCATCAGCAAGGTGAAGTAAGCAGACGGGAAACGGGAGACGGGAGACGGGAGGGAATCCCGGCGCGACTCTCCCCGTTCGGGGCACCTCCACACCACCAGGAAACGCTGCAATGGCCAAGGCAAAATTCGAGCGGAGCAAGCCGCACGTAAACGTCGGCACCATCGGTCACGTCGACCACGGCAAGACCACCACCACGGCTGCCCTGACGAAGATCTCGGCGGACAAGGGCTTCGGGACGAAGTACGTCGCCTACGACGAGGTGGCGAAGGCGTCGGAATCGCAGGGGCGTCGTGACTCGACGAAGATCCTGACGATCGCGACCTCGCACGTCGAGTACGAGACGAACAATCGTCACTACGCGCACGTGGACTGCCCGGGGCACGCGGACTACGTGAAGAACATGATCACGGGTGCGGCGCAGATGGACGGCGCGATCCTCGTGGTCTCGGCGGTCGACGGTCCGATGCCGCAGACGCGCGAGCACATCCTGCTCGCCCGCCAGGTCAACGTGCCCAACATCGTCGTCTTCCTGAACAAGTGCGACCTCGTCGAGGACGCGGAGCTTCTCGACCTCGTCGAGCTCGAGGTGCGCGAGCTGCTCAGCAAGTACAACTATCCGGGCGACGACGCCCCGGTGATCCGCGGCTCGGCCATCAAGGCGATCGAGGGTGACCCGGCCTGGGTCGCCAAGATCGAGGAGCTGTACGATGCCCTCGACACGTTCATCGCCGAGCCGGTCCGTGAGATCGACAAGGCGTTCCTGATGCCGGTCGAGGACGTGTTCTCGATCACCGGGCGCGGCACGGTGGCCACCGGGCGCATCGAGCGCGGGAAGATCAAGGTGGGCGAGGAAGTCGCCCTCGTCGGCTTCGGCTCGGAAAAGAAGTCGATCGTGACCGGCGTCGAGATGTTCCGCAAGCTCCTCGACGACGGGCAGGCGGGCGACAACGTCGGCCTCCTGCTCCGCGGCGTCGACAAGAAGGAGATCGAGCGCGGGATGGTGCTGGCGAAGCCCGGCTCGATCACGCCGCACACGAAGTTCGAGGCCGAGGTCTACGTCCTCACGAAGGAAGAGGGCGGGCGCCACACGCCGTTCTTCAAGGGGTACCGTCCGCAGTTCTACTTCCGCACGACGGACGTGACGGGGTCGATCGAGCTGCCGGGCGGGACGGAGATGGTGATGCCGGGCGACAACATCCAGATGACGATCGAGCTGATCACGCCGATCGCCATGGAGGAGCAGCTGCGCTTCGCGATCCGCGAGGGCGGCCGCACCGTGGGTGCTGGCGTCGTGACCAAGATCCTCGCCTAAATGCAGACGACGGGAAGACGGGACGCCGGGAAGACGAGATGGTTCGTCGCCCATCGGTTCCCGTCTTCTCGTCCTCTCGTCTTCTAACTACTCGATCGATATGGCTGGACGTATTCGCATTCGCTTGAAGGCCTTCGACCACGCGGTGATCGACCAGGCCGCGGGGGACATCGTGCGCACCGCCGAGAAGACGGGCGCGCAGGTGTCGGGGCCGATCCCGCTGCCGACCAAGACGCGCCGCTGGACCGTGCTGCGGTCGCCGCACGTCGACAAGAAGTCGCGGGAGCAGTTCGAGCTGAAGACGCACATGCGCGTGATCGACATCCTCGATTCGCGCGCGCAGACGGTGGACGCGCTCACCAAGCTGGATCTTCCGGCCGGCGTGGACGTCGAGATCAAGGTGAACTGAGGACGAGTGACCCGAGGCCCGAGATCGGAGTGGGCGATTCCCCTCCCGTCTCCCGTCTCCCGTTCCCCGTCCGGCATCCAAGTCCAACGGTCATCCCAACGCGGCGCGCCGACTGGCCGCCCGGACCGCGACTTCACGAGAGGAAGACATGTTAGGCATCATTGGCAGGAAGCTGGGGATGACCCAGATCTTCAACGAGCAGGGACAGCAGATCCCGTGCACCGTGGTGGAGGCGAAGCCGAACCCGGTGGTGCAGGTGCTCGAGAACGAGATGGACAAGAGCGGCTATCGCGCTGTGCAGCTGGGCTACGGCTCGCAGCGGGTGCGTCGGGAGTCGAAGAAGGGCGAGCGGGATCCGCGTGGTCGTCGTGCGAACCGGGCCGAGGTGGGCCACGCGGCGAAGGCGGGGCTCTCGGCGCCGCCGCGCGTGCTGCGCGCCTTCCGGCTGGACGATGCGCCGAAGGGGAGTGAGCTCCCCGCGTACAAGGCGGGTGACACCATCGACGCGACGATCTTCACGGTCGGCGAGCTGGTGAAGGTCACCGGGACGACGAAGGGGCGCGGTTTCCAGGGCGTGGTGAAGCGCTACGGCTTCGGCGGCGGCCCCAACACGCACGGCAACACGAAGCACCGCAAGCCCGGCTCCATCTCGCCCGGCACCGACCCCTCGCGCGTCATCAAGGGGAAGAAGATGCCCGGGCACTACGGGACGGACCGGCACACCCAGGTGAACCTGCGCGTCGAGAAGATCGACACCGAGCGGCACCTGATCTACATCCGAGGCGCGATTGCCGGGCCGACCAACGGCATCGTGCTCGTGCGCAAGCAGGGGTAAGCCATGTCCGAACAGACGACCTTAGACGCCGCGGCGTTTACCGCGTTAGGCACGGCGCGTGAGCGCGTGACCCTCCCGTCGGCCACGTTCGACGGCACGGTCAACATGCCGGTGATGCACCAGGTGGTGAAGGCGTACCTGGCCAACCAGCGCCTCGGCCTCGCGTACACCAAGACGCGCGGGCTGGTGGTGGGCGGCAACCAGAAGCCGTGGAAGCAGAAGGGGACCGGGCGGGCCCGCCAGGGGTCGACGCGCGCCCCGAACTGGCCGGGCGGTGGGACCGTCTTCGGCCCGCACGGCGACCGGAACTACTCCGAGGACGTGCCGCGCAAGGTGAAGGCGCTGGCGCGCAAGAGCGCGCTCAACGCGCGGGCCAGCGAGGGGGCGATCTACGTGATCGACGCCTTCAACTACACCGAGCCGCGTACCCGGACCGTCAAGGCGCTCGTCGAGCGGGTGGGCGCGGACGGCCAGAAGGTCCTGATCCTCACCGACGGCGTGAAGCAGAACGTGCACCTGAGCGGGCGGAACCTCCCGAACGTGCACGTGCTCCCCTTCGGCGACGCGTCGGCCTACCACATCCTGTGGTCGGACGTGCTGCTGATCGAGGCGACGGCCATTGGCCACACGCTGGCCCCGATCGCGGAGAAGGAAGCGGCGCCGGCGGCCAAGGCGGCCAAGGCGGCGAAGCCGGCCAAGGCGGCGAAGCCGAAGGCGGCGGCGAAGGCGGCGGCGAAGGGCGCCACGGCGGGCGCCACGATGGGCGCGACCACGGGTGCCACCAAGAGCGCGCCCAAGGCGAAGGCGGCGGCGAAGCAGGCTGCGCCCAAGTCCGAGGCGGCTAACGACAAGAAGCCGGCGGCGAAGAAGGCCGCCCGGAAGAAGGGAGACTAGGCGATGGCGACGCTTCACCGCACCGTCGTGCGTCCCGTCGTGACCGAGAAGACCTCGGCGGCCTACCAGGCCAAGGGGGAGTATGTCTTCGAGGTGGCGAACGACGCGACGAAGCCGGCGATCAAGCAGGCGATTGAAAAGTTGTTCGGCGTGAAGGTGACCGGGGTCTGGACCATGAACATGCGCGGGAAGCCGCGTCGCAGCATGGGGAAGACGTCGGGCGTGCGACCGAGCTGGAAAAAGGCGATCGTGACGCTCCAGGCGGGCGACAAGATCGACATCTTCGAGGGCTAAGCGAGCATGGGCATCCGTCAATTCAAGCCGGTGACGAAGGGGACGCGATTCCGCTCGATCTCCGATTTCGCGGAGATCACGCGGAGCACCCCCGAGAAGTCGCTCGTCGAGCCGCTCAAGAAGTCGGGCGGTCGCGACAATCATGGGCACATCGCCATGCGCCGTCGTGGCGGTGGCCACAAGCGGCAGTACCGCATCATCGACTTCAAGCGCAACCGCTTCGGCGACGTGGCGACGGTGAAGACGATCGAGTACGACCCGAACCGTTCGGCGCGCATCGCGCTGGTGCAGTATGCGGACGGGGAGAAGCGCTACATCCTGCACCCGAAGGGGCTGGCGGTCGGCGACACGGTGGTGTCGGGGCCGGGCTCGGACGTGCGGACGGGGAACGCGCTGCCGCTGGGAGAGGTGCCGCTGGGGACGGCGGTCCACAACATCGAGCTGCTTCCGGGGAAGGGCGGGCAGATGGCCCGTTCGGCGGGGATGTCGGCCGAGGTGGTGGCGAAGGAAGGCGACTACGTGACGTTGCGCATGGGGTCGACGGAGATGCGGCGGGTGCACCAGCGTTGCCTGGCCACGATCGGCGAGGTGGGGAACGCGGAGCACGAGCTGCAGTCGTGGGGGAAGGCCGGGAAGACGCGCTGGAAGGGCTGGCGTCCGAAGGTGCGTGGCGAGGTGATGAACCCGGTGGATCACCCGCACGGTGGCCGGACACGCGGTGGCCGGAACGTGGTGAGCCCGTGGGGCAAGAAGGAGGGCGTGAAGACGCGCAACATGAAGAAGCCGTCGCAGCGCCTCATCGTCCGCGGCCGCAAGCGCGGCAAGGCCACGCAGTCGGGGTTCTAGAAGACACGACGACGAGAAGACGGGAAGACGAGAGGCGTCTGACCGGTCTTCTGGAAATACCTAACGATATCCGAAGACTCTTCCATGGCTCGTAGCATCAAGAAAGGCCCGTTCGTCCAGGAGGCGCTGCTGAAGAAGGTGGCGGGGATGAACGCGCGGAACGAGAAGAAGGTGATGAAGACGTGGTCGCGCGCGAGCACGATCCTTCCCGACTTCGTGGGGCACACGTTCGCGGTGCACAACGGGAACAAGTTCGTCCCGGTGTACGTGACGGAGAACATGGTGGGGCACAAGCTGGGTGAGTTTGCGCCGACGCGCCTGTTCCGCGGGCACTCGGGGAACCGCCCGACCGACAAGAAGGCCCCCGCTCCGGCGGCGGCCAAGGGAGGGAGGTAAGCGATGGCTACCGAGGCACGCGCGATCCAGCGCACCACGCGGCAGTCGCCGTACAAGATGCGGCTGGTCATCGACCAGATTCGCGGGATGATGGTCAACGATGCGCTGGCGCTGCTGAAGTTCTCGAAGAAGCACGCGGCGGTGCAGATCGCGAAGACGCTGGCGTCGGCGGTGGCGAATGCCGAGCAGACGGCGCGTGCGGCGAACACGTCGCTGGACGTGGACACGCTCTTCGTGAAGAAGGCGATCATCAACGAGGGACCGAAGCTCAAGCGGTGGACGCCGGCGGCGATGGGGCGGGCCACGCCGATGATCAAGCGAACCAGCCACGTCGAGATCGTCGTGGCGGAGAAGGAAGGTCGATAATGGGCCAGAAGACGAATCCGATCGGCTTTCGCCTCGGGATCACGAAGGATTGGCGCTCGCGCTGGTACGCGAACCGTGAGTTCCCGCAGCTGCTGAAGGAGGACGCGCTGCTGCGGAAGTACCTGAAGACGCGCCTGGGGCATGCCGCGATCTCCGACATCCACATCGAACGGAAGCCGGGGAAGGTGGTGGTGACGATCCACACCGGGCGACCGGGGGTGGTGATCGGGAAGAAGGGCGCGGAGGTGGACAAGCTGCGCGACGAGCTGGCGCAACTGACGGGGAAGGAAGTCGGGATCAACGTCGAGGAGATCAAGCGTCCCGAGCTCGACAGCCAGCTGGTGGCGGACAACATCGCGAACCAGCTGTCGCAGCGCATCTCGTTCCGCCGGGCGATGAAGCGGGCGGTGCAGAGCGCGATGCGGATGGGGGCGCAGGGAATCAAGGTGAAGGCGGGGGGCCGCCTGGGCGGCGCGGAGATCGCGCGTGTCGAGGGGTACCACGAGGGGCGCGTGCCGCTGCACACGCTGCGCGCCGACATCGACTACGCCACGTCGACGGCGAAGACCACGTTCGGCACCATCGGGGTGAAGGTGTGGATCTTCAAGGGCGAGGTGGTGGAGGAGCGGCGCGGCAAGACGTATTCGACCGGAGTCTAGAGAAGGCGAGAAGACGAGAAGACGAGACCGCGACCTCGTCGACTCGCACTCGAGTGCCAGGCAGTCAGGATCGGTGTCTCGTCTTCTCGTCCTCCCGTCTTCTCATAACTGTCCTTTGATATGCTCAGTCCTAAGCGAGTAAAGTTCCGGAAGATGTTCAAGGGCCGGACGAAGGGGTTGGCGCAGCGTGGCGCCGAGATCTCCTTCGGGCACTACGGCCTGCAGGCGCTCGAGCCCGGGTGGGTGACGAACCGGCAGATCGAGGCATGCCGTGTCGCCATGACGCGCCACATCAAGCGCGGCGGCAAGGTGTGGATCCGCATCTTCCCGGACAAGCCGATCACGAAGAAGCCGGCCGAGACCCGCATGGGGAAGGGGAAGGGGTCGCCGGAGGGATGGGTGGCCGTGGTGAAGCCCGGCCGCGTGATGTTCGAGCTGGAAGGGGTGACGCGCGAGATCGCCGAGAAGGCGATGGCGCTGGCGTCGGCCAAGCTGGGAGTGAAGACGAAGTTCGTGGTCCGCGAGGAGGCGCCCACCGATGCGAGCTGAGGAGATTCGGGAACTGTCCCTGGCGGACCTCCAGGCGCGCATCGCCGAGCTGGAGGAGGAGCGGTTCCGGCTGCGCTTCCGCAGCGCGACGGAGCCGCTGGAGGACCCGCTGCAGCTGCGGGAGATCCGCAAGAACATCGCGCGCCTGAGGACGGTGCTGCGTGAACGGGAGCTGGCCGCACCGGCCAAGCGCTAGCGAGGAGCACGAGCGAACATGGCCGAGACGACCAACAACGGGCTGGACACGACACGCGGCGCACGCAAGGTGCGCGTGGGCGTGGTCGTGAGCGACAAGATGCAGAAGACGGTAGTCGTGAAGATCGACCGCCGGGTGCCGCATCCGGTGTACGGCAAGATGGTGACGCGCACGACGAAGGTGAAAGCCCACGACGAGGAGAACTCGGCGAAGACGGGTGACACCGTGCGCATCATGGAGACCCGCCCCCTGTCGAAGGACAAGCGGTGGCGCGTGGTCGAGATCGTCGAGCGGGCGCGCTAGGAGAACTGAGCGATGATCCAACAGGAATCGATGGTCAAGGTGGCGGACAACTCGGGCGCCAAGCGGGCGCTGGTGATCCGCGTGCTTGGTGGGACCAAGCGACGGTATGCCGGACTTGGCGACAAGGTGATCGTGGCAGTGAAGGACGCGCTGCCGAACGGGACGGTGAAGAAGTCCGACGTCGCGAAGGCGGTCGTCGTGCGCACCGTGAAGGAGACCCGCCGGAAGGACGGGAGCTACATCCGCTTCGACGAGAATGCGGTGGTGATCATTGACGACAAGGGCGAACCGCGCGGGACGCGCATCTTCGGCCCCGTGGCTCGCGAGCTGCGCGAGAAGCGGTACATGAAGATCGTCTCGCTGGCGCCGGAGGTCCTGTAAGATGCGGGTGCTCAAGTATCGCAAGACCGAGGGAAAGCGCCTGGGGGCGGTGCGGCACGCGCGGAAGGTCGAGCGGGTCGCGATGCCGGTCACCAAGGGCGACACCGTGCGCGTGATGCGGGGTGAGGACAAGGGGAAGGAGGGGAAGGTCCTCCGCGTCTTCACCAAGACGGGGCGCGTGACGGTGGAAGGGGTGAACATCGTGAAGCGGCACCGGAAGGCGCGCCGAGCCGAGGAGCAGAGCGCGATCATCGAGATGCCGGCCCCGATCCACCATTCGAACGTGATGCTGCTCGACCCGAAGTCGGGGGCGCCGACGCGCACCCGCCGCCGGATCGATGCGGACGGGACGAAGGAACGCATCAGCGCGAAGAGCGGGGATGCCATCCCGCGGAACCGCTGAGGCGAGGACGATAGATTATGGCGACCAAGGAAAAGAAGGGCGCCGCCCCGGGCGCGAAGGCGACGGGCGGCAAGGGCGGCGACCGCAAGTCGATGCTGCCGAAGGGGCCGCACGCCGGGGCGAAGCTGCCGGTGCCGGCGCCGCGGCTGGCGGGGTACTACAAGTCGACCGTGGCCCCGAGGCTCATGCAGCAGTTCGGGCTGACCAACGTGCACCAGGCACCGGCGCTCACGAAGATCGTGATCAACGTCGGGCTGGGTGAGGCGATCAAGCAGCCGAAGCTGCTCGACTCGGTGGTCGAGGAACTGGCGCTGATCACCGGGCAGCGCCCGGTCCGGAAGAAGGCGAAGAAGTCGATCGCCAACTTCGGGCTGCGCGAGGGGCAGGAGATCGGCGCGGCGGTGACGCTGCGCGGGGCGCGCATGTGGGAGTTCCTGGACCGCTTCATCAACTCTGCGCTGCCGCGCGTCCGCGACTTCCGCGGCCTCGGCACCCGGTCGTTCGACGGGCGCGGGAACTACTCGCTGGGGATCAAGGAACAGATGATCTTCCCGGAGATCAACTACGACATGGTCGAGCAGATCCACGGGATGGACATCACGTTCGTGACGACCACGGACCGGGATGACCAGTCGTTCGCGCTGCTGCGCGAGCTGGGCATGCCCTTCCGCGGCGACGAGAAGCCGATCGTCGTCGCGTTCACCAACTGAATCAGCCGAAGCCGTTAGGCAGCCATGGCCAAGACGTCCAAGATCGTCAAGAACGAGGAGCGGAAGGTGCTGGTGGCGCGTCACGCCGAGAAGCGGCGCGCCCTCCTCGCGACCATCAAGAACCCGAAGACGACCGATGAGGAGCGCGAGGCGGCGTACAGCAAGCTGCGCAAGCTCCCGCGGAACTCCTCGCGCACCCGCATCCGCAACCGCTGCTCGATGACCGGGCGCGCGCGCGGGTACGAGGGGTACTTCGGCCTGTCGCGCCTCGCGCTCCGCGAGATGGCGCTGAACGGGCTGATCCCCGGCGTGCGGAAAGCGAGCTGGTAGGGCACGAGTCGGGAGGCGGGAGACGGGGGAGGGGAGTCCGGCGGCGCACCGCGCCGCCACTCGTCGCCGTCCGCTCCAGGCCCCTTTTCCATTCATTCCTAAACGTCCCGGGTGGGATACGATAGGAGAGCGAGACACACATGAGCATGACTGACCCGATCGCCGATATGCTCACGCGGATCCGCAATGCGTGCGGATCGAAGCACCGTCGCGTGGACATGCCGGCGTCGCGCGTGAAGACCGAGATCGCGCGGATCCTGAAGGAGAACCACTTCATCCAGGACTTCCGGCACGTGGAGAACGAGCAGGGACACAAGCTGCTGCGCATCATCCTCCGCTATGCGGGGGGGCAGCCGGTGATCCGCGAGCTCCAGCGGGTGTCGACGCCCGGGCTGCGGAAGTACGTCGCGGTCGGGGAGATCCCCCGCGTGCGCAACGGCCTCGGGATGGCGATTCTCAGCACGTCGCGTGGCGTGATGTCGGACGCCGATGCGCGCAAGGCGCACACCGGCGGCGAGCTGCTCGCCCTCGTCTGGTAAGGAGAGCCCACGATGTCGCGAATTGGCAAGCAACCGGTCGCTATCCCGGGCGGCGTGACGGTGACCCTGGACGGGTCGACGCTCGCGGTGAAGGGACCGAAGGGAGAGCTGTCGCGGGAGTTCCATCCCGAGATGCAGCTGGCGTACGAGAACGGCCAGATCACGGTGACCCGCCCGTCGGACGAGACGCGCCACAAGGCGCTGCACGGGCTGACGCGAACGCTGGTGGCCAACATGGTCGAGGGCGTGACGAAGGGCTTCACGAGACAGCTGGAAATCACGGGCGTCGGGTACAAGGCCGAGGTGAAGCCGTACGGCCTCCTGATGTCCCTGGGCTACTCGCACACCATCGAGGTGAAGGCGCCGGCCGGGGTGAAGCTCACCGCGCCGCAACCGACCCAGGTGGTGGTGGAAGGGGCCGACAAGGAAGTCGTCGGCCGCATCGCATCGGAGATCCGCAAGCTGCGCAAGCCGGAGCCGTACAAGGGCAAGGGCGTGCGCTACGCGGGCGAGGTCATTCGCCGGAAGGCCGGTAAGGCGGGAGGCAAGTAATGCGCAGCATGGGAATCCCGAAGACGCGCCAGGAACTCCGCTATCGCCGGCACCTGCGCATTCGCAAGCGGGTGACGGGGACGGCCGAGCGGCCGCGCCTGGTCATCTTCCGTTCGCTCAAGCACATCTATGCGCAGCTCGTGGACGACGTGGCGCAGCGGACGCTGCTGACGGTCGGCGACGGCGAGCTCGCGGGAAAGAAGGCGGAGAAGGCGGCGGTGGTCGGCAAGCAGCTGGCGGCGGCCGCGAAGGAGCAGGGGATCGCGAAGGTGGTGTTCGATCGCGCGGGTTATCGTTATCACGGCCGCGTGAAGGCGCTGGCCGATGGCGCCCGCGAGGGCGGTCTGGAGTTCTGACATGGCTGAGAACGAGACAACTGGTTCGGCGACCGGCGGGTCGCGCCCCGCTGGCGGTGGCCGCGGTGGCCGTGGTGGCCCCGGTGGCCCAGGCGGCGGCCGCGGGGGACGTGGTCCCGGACGCGGCGGCCCCGGCGGTGGCGGCCCGGGTCGCGGCGGCAGCGGTCGCGGACGTGAGGGCGGCGCCCCCGGCGGGCGCGACGGCGGGCGCGGCCCGCGCGGCGGCGAGGCCCCCGGACGTGGTGAAGGGGGGTCGGACCTCGTGGAGAACGTGGTCGCGATCAACCGCGTGGCCAAGGTCGTGAAGGGTGGGCGTCGCTTCTCCTTCAATGCCCTGGTCGCCGTGGGCGACGGGCAGGGGAAGGTCGGCTTCGCGACGGGGAAGGCGAACGAAGTGTCCGAGGCGGTCCGCAAGGCCGTCGAGGGGGCGCGTCGCCGGATGGTCAGCATCCCGCTGACGGGCTCGACGATCCCGCACGAGGTGATCGGCCAGCACGGGGCGGGGCGCGTCGTGATGAAGCCCGCGGCGCCTGGCGCCGGGGTGATCGCGGGTGGGGCGGTGCGCGCCGTGATGGAGTGCGCCGGCATCACCGACATCCTGACGAAGTCGTTAGGGTCGACGAACCCGCACAACATGGTGCGGGCGGCGTTCGACGGCCTCACGCAGCTGACCACGGTGGAGCAGATCGCGCGCGAGCGCGGGGTCGAGACCACGGCCATCGGCTACCGCTCGCGTCACAAGGGCAAGGAGGCGGCGCATGCCTAGGACATTCGTGTGGCACCGGACGCGTGGCCCCAGGGTCACGCCGAAGGAGGAGCCGGCGACCGGCGGCAAGGTGAAGGTCACGCAGGTCAGGAGCGAGATCGGCCACAGCGAGACGATGCGTCTCACGCTTCGCGCGCTGGGGATCCGGCACCACCAGACGTCGGTGATCCTGAACGACACGCCCGCGCTTCGCGGGCAGATCAAGAAGGTGCGCCACCTGGTTCAGGTGACGCCCGTCAAGGAGTGAGATCGTGGCGACCCAAGAAAAGATCGGGCTGCATAACCTTTCGCCGGCGCCTGGCTCGCACCGGAACCGGAAGCGCCTCGGGCGCGGTCCCGGCACGGGGCAGGGGAAGACGGCGGGCAAGGGGCACAAGGGAAGCATGGCGCGCACCGGGCATGGTGGCCCGGGTGGCGGGAAGCCCGGGTTCGAGGGCGGCCAGATGCCGCTCACGCGCCGGATTCCGAAGCGCGGCTTCAACAACGACCGGTTCCGTGTCGAGAACCAGCTGGTGCGCCTCGGCGACCTGGCGAAGATCGAGGGGAACGAGGTGACGCGTGAGGCGCTGGCCAAGGCGGGGCTGATCAAGCTGCGCAAGGGGCCGGCGAAGCTCCTGGCGACCGGCGAGGTGTCGGGCGCCTACACCGTGCGCGGCATCAAGGTCTCGGGCGGCGCGCGTGAGAAGATCGCCGCGGCCGGTGGCCGCATCGAGGAGTAAATGGCGCAGCCGAATCCCGCCCAGGCGCTCGCGAACATTCGCAACACGCCGGAGCTCTGGGAGAAGATCGTCTTCACGATTCTCTGCCTGGCGATCTACCGACTCGGGGCGCACGTCACCGTCCCCGGCGTGGACGTCATCGCACTGACCGACTTCTTCGCCAATCAGGGTTCGGGTGGGCTCCTGGGGTTGTACGACCTCTTCGTGGGCGGCGGGCTCTCGCGCGCGACCGTGTTCGCGCTCGGGATCATGCCGTACATCTCCTCGAGCATCTTCGTGCAGATCGCGGGGGCGGTCGTCCCCACGCTCGAGAAGATGCAGAAGGACGAGGAGGGGCGGAAGAAACTGACGCAGTGGACCCGCTACGGCACCGTGGTCCTGGCCATCGTGCAGGCGTGGGGCTTCGCGCTCTTCACGGAGTCGTTGCAGCAGGCGGTGGCCAACCCCGGGTTCGGGTTCCGCCTGCAGACGGCGCTCTTCCTGACGACGGGGGCGATCTTCGTGATGTGGCTCGGCGAGCAGATCACGGAGCGCGGACTCGGCAACGGGGCATCGCTCCTGATCTTCTTCTCGATCGTCGAGCGCTTCTGGCCGGGGATCATCCAGACCTTCAAGTTCGTCGGCACGGGGGCGGTCGGACCGTTCTCGCTCGCCGTCCTGGGCCTGGTGATGGCCGGGGTGGTGGCGGGCGTCGTGGCCATGACGCTGGCCGCCCGCCGCATCCTGATCCAGATCCCGCAGCGCAGCATGGCCCGCGGGCGGATGCGCGAGGCGGCGCGGAACTTCATCCCCCTGCGCATCAACTCCTCGGGGGTGATGCCGATCATCTTCGCGCAGTCGGTGATCGTCGTCCCCGGGGCCATCGCGCAGTTCTCGGGCAATCCCTCGGCGCAGCGGCTGGCGGAGCTCTTCCAGCCGGGGACGTGGCTGTACGTGGCCACGTCGGCCGTGCTGATCGTCTTCTTCACCTACTTCTACACGTCGATCATCTTCAACCCGATCGACTTGGCGGAGAACCTGAAGAAGCAGGGGGGCTTCATCCCGGGCGTGAAGCCGGGGGCGAAGACGGCGGAGTACATCGACCAGGTGATGTCGCGCATCACGCTGCCCGGGGCGATCTTCCTCACGGTGATCGCGCTCCTCCCGGTCGTCATCGCGACGTGGATCAACGTCCCGTTCCAGTTCGGGGGGACGTCGCTCCTGATCGTGGTGGGCGTCGCCCTCGACACGATGTCGCAGATGCAGCAGCACCTCCTGCTTCGCAAGTACGACGGCTTCATGAAGAAGGGGCGCGTGCGCTTCCGCGGCCGCCAGACGACCGGCGGGTTCTGATCCAAGCCGGGGGGGGCCCGCGAGGGCACTCCCCGACCTCCATAGCGACGAAGGACCCACGACCCGGCGGTGCTCGCGCATTGGCCGGGTCGTGTCTTCCAGGGCACCTTTCCTGCGTCCGTCGTCCGCACTCCACCACAGGTTGGCCGAGAGATGATCATCGTCCTGCTTGGACCCCCTGGCGCCGGGAAGGGCACCCAGGGGGAGCGACTCGCCGAGGAGCTCGGCATCCCGAAGATCGCCACCGGCGATGTCCTGCGCGCCGCGGTGCGCGAGGGGACCCCGCTGGGGCTGGCCGCCAAGGCGGCGATGGACCGCGGGGACCTCGTCCCCGACGCGGTGATCCTCGGGATCATGAAGGAAGCGCTGGCGGCGCCGTCGGCGGCGAAGGGGGCGATCCTGGACGGGGTCGTCCGCACCACGCCGCAGGCCGAGGGGCTGGCGCGCGTACTCGACGAGCTGGGGCGACCGCTCGATGCCGTGCTCGTCGTCGAGGTTCCGGACGAGGCGATCGTGGCGCGGCTGAGCGCGCGCACGGTGTGCGACGTGTGCCAGCGCCCGTACACGGGGCGCGCGCCGGGGGAGAAGTGCAGCGCCGGCGGGCACGTGCCCGAGGGGACGCTGGTGCGCCGCAAGGACGACGAGCCGGACGCGGTCCGCAACCGGCTCGTCGTCTACCAGCAGCAGACGGCGCCGGTGATCGAGTGGTACCGGGCGCACGGTGCGCCACTCAAGTTCGTGGATGGCCTGGGGACGCTCGAGGAGGTCCTGGCCCGCCTTCGTACAGCGTTAGGCATCTAGCCCGTGATTCACCTCAAGTCGACGCGCGAGATCGAGATCATGGCCCGGGGGGGGCAGCTGCTGGCCCAGACCCTGGAGCTGCTGCGGAGCGAGGTCCGCCCCGGGATCACCACCAAGGCGCTGGACGCGATCGCCGAGGAGTTCATCCGCAGCCATGCGGGGGCGACGGCGGCGTTCAAGGGGCTGTACGGCTTCCCCGGGTCGGTGTGCATCTCGGTCAACGAGGAGATCGTGCACGGGATCCCGTCGGCGAAGCGCGTGCTCAAGGACGGTGACATCGTCTCGCTCGATTTCGGCGTCAAGCTGGACGGGTTCTACACCGATTCCGCCATCACCGTCCCGGTGGGCGAGATCAGCGCCGAGGACCAGCGCCTGCTGCGGGTGACGAAGGAGGCGCTCGACGCCGGGGTGGCGGCCGCCCGGCTGGGGAACCACATCGGCGACATCGGCTCGGCGATCTCGAGCGTGGTGAAGGCGGCGGGGTTCACGACGGCGGACGACCTGGTGGGGCACTACGTGGGGACCAAGCCGCACGGCGACCCGCAGGTGCCCAACTTCGGAAAGCCGAAGCGGGGTCCCAAGCTGCTGGCGGGACTCACGATCGCCATCGAGCCGATGGTGAACATCGGCGGGGGGGCCATCCGCACGCTGTCGGACCGGTGGACGGTGGTGACGGCCGACGGATCGCGCTCGGCGCACTTCGAGCACACGGTGGCCGTCCTCCCCGAGGGGCCGCGGGTGCTGACGGCGCTGGCGTAGGGAGCCGTCAGGCGCAATTCGGGCCGGGGGCGGATGGCGCCCCCGGCCCTTTCCCGTCGCCGGGGGGAGGGATCACGCCCCGATCGCTGCCTCGACGATCCGGGTGGCGCCGTCCACGTGGGCGCGGGCCTTCACCAGGAGCGCGGCGCATTCCTCGAGGAGCGCGGCGCCGCGTGACCGGTCGCTGAGCGAGGCGACGTTGATGCGCACGTTGTACACGGCGCCCCGGCATGCCGCCTCGGCCACGAGGGCGGCGACGCCGGCATCGGAGGCGCAATTGGCGTTGCCGCGGGCGGCGGCCCGCTCGGCCAGCTCGGCCACGGCGGCGCAGGCCCGGGCCGTCTCGAGCGGGACGGCGGCGGCCCCGAGGAGGGCCTCGTCGATGGCCTGCGTGCGGAGGGCGAGCTGCTCCGCCGTGTCCTTCGGGAGCGTGTAGGCCTTCATCACCTCGCCGTAGGCGTTCGCATCGCGCACGACGAGGGTGGCGAGGGCGTTGCCTAACGCCGTCGCCTCGAGCGCGAGGGTCTTCATCTCGCCCTCGACGGCGGCGTACTTCTTCCGGCCGATGGTGAGCCCGGCGACCATCTGGGCGAGGGCGGCGCCGAGGGCGCCGGTGTGGGCAGCCACCGACCCGCCGCCCGGGGCCGGCGTCGGGGCGGCGACGCTGGCGACGAATCGGCTGACGGTCTCACCGCCGCCGACGGCGGCGCGCACCTGGCGCTCGAGCACCAGGTCGGGGGAGAAGCCACGCAGTTGCAGGTGGCGGGCGGCGGTGTCGAAGAGCGCCCGTTCGGGGACGAGGCCGACGACCTCGCTCCAGGTGGGCGTGACGCCCTGTGCCTGGGCCTCCATCTTGACCATGTCGAAGGCGCGGAAGAGCGGGGTCTTGTCGATGTCGACCAGGTTCATCGACACTTGCGCCTGGCCATCGACCTCGAGGCCGAGGCCCTTGACGTACCGTAGCCCGCCGGACGAGTGACGGAGCGCCTTGGCGACGTCCTTGGCGACGTGGAGGTTCTCCTTCCCCCCGAGGTAGACGTTGTAGGCGACGAGGAAGGGGCGGGCGCCGACGGCGGTGGCGCCGGCCGTGGGGTGGACGCGCGCCTCGCCGAAGTCGGGGCGGCGCTGGGGGTTGGTGGCGATCTCGTCGCGCAGTCCCTCGAACTCGCCGCGGCGGACATCGGCGAGGTTCTCGCGCGCGGGGGTCGACGCGGCGCGCTCGTAGAGGTAGACGGGAATGCCCAGCTCCGCGGCGGCGCGCTCGCCTAACGCGCGGGCGAGGGCGATGCAGTCGTCCATCGTGGCGCCGTCGAGCGGGATGAAGGGGACGACGTCGGTGGCGCCGATGCGGGGGTGCTCGCCCTGATGGGTGGTGAGGTCGATGTGGGCGGCGGCGGCGCGCATCCCGGCAAGGGCGGCGTCGACGGCGTGCTCGACCGGGGCCACGAAGGTGACGACCGTGCGGTTGTGCGACGTGTCGCTGGAGACGTCGAGGATGGCGACGCCGTCGACGGCGGCGATGGCGTCACGGATGGCGGTGATGACCTCGGGGCGGCGCCCCTCGGAGAAGTTGGGGACGCACTCGATGAGTTTCATCGCTGAGAAGACGAGAAGACGAGAGGACGAGAGGACGAGAGGATGGGGGGTTCGTGATGGGCGTGGGGTCCCCCCCCAGTCAAAAAATGCTCACGGGATGCGGCATTTGCATCATCCATTCGCCGCGTCCCGTACCATCTTGTTGCACCTCGACGGCGCGTCCCCGCGTTTCGCGCCCCTGTCGCCGCGGGAGGGCCGCGGCTAGGCCTCGGACAGCCGTCCCAGGAGCCAGTCGTGCAGCCTGCCGTTGCTGGCCACCACCGGCGTATGCGACGGCGATATGTCCGCTCCCGCGTAGTCGGTCACGCGGCCCCCTGCCTCGCGCACGAGCAGGATCCCGGCGGCGATGTCCCACGGGGAGAGCATCTGCTCCCAGAAGGCGTCGAAGCGCCCCTCGGCGACGTGGGCGAGGTCGAGGGCGGCGGAGCCGGGGCGGCGTACTCCGGCGACCTCGGTCATCACGCGGCCGAGCTGCGCCAGGTACGGCTCCACCTGGTCGGGCTCCTTGAAGGGGAACCCCGTCCCGATGAGGGCCCGCAGCGGCTGGTCGATGGACGAGACGACCAGCGGCTCGCCGTCGCGATACGCCCCGCCGCCCGCGATGGCGGAGTACGTCACGTCCTGGGGGATGTGGAGCACGACGCCAGCGGCCAGCTCGCCGCCGACCAGCGCACCGATCGAGACGGCATACTCCGGGTAGCCATGGAGGAAATTCGTCGTCCCGTCGAGCGGGTCGACCACGAAGACGATCCCCTCGTTCGCGGCGGCCAGTGGGCTCAGCTCTTCCCCCAGGACGAGCGCTTCCGGGAAGCGCTCGAGGAGCGAGTCGCCGATGCGGGATTCGGCGCCGAGATCGACGTCGCTCACGAAGTCGGCGCGGGACTTGACCTGCCAATCGATCGTGGCGAGGTCGCGCGTGCGCTCGCGCACGTAGTCGGCGGCGCCGCGCGCGGCGTGCAGTGACGCCTCGAGGAGGCGGGTGCGGAGGGCGGTGTCGTGTCGTTGCGACGGCAAAGTCGGTCCCCTTAAGTTGCCTTGATGCCGAGAATCTTCAGCGGGATCCAGCCCTCCGGGGAGCTGCACATCGGGAATTACCTCGGGGCCGTGAAGAACTGGGTCGCGCTGCAGCGTGAGATCGAGTCGTTCATCTGCATCGTGAACTACCACGCCATCACGATCCCCTACGAGCCGGCGGATCTCAAGAGGCGAACGCACGAAATGGCGGTCTCGCTGCTGGCGGCCGGGATCGACCCTGGGGTGGCGACGCTCTTCGTGCAATCGGCGGTCCCGGAGCATGCCGAGCTGCAGTGGCTACTGAACGCCATCACGCCGCTTGGCGAGCTGGAGCGACAGACGCAGTTCAAGGAGAAGTCGGCCCGGCAGGAGAGCGTGCCGGCCGGGATCCTCAACTATCCGGTGTTGCAGGCGGCGGACATCCTCATCTACCACGCCGACACGGTCCCCGTAGGGGAGGACCAGCTGCAGCACCTGGAGCTGTCGCGGGAGATCGCCCGCCGGTGGAATGCGAGATTCGGCGACGGGTACTTCCCCGAGCCCAAGGCGAAGCTGACGCCGACGCGGCGCATCCTGGGGCTCGACGGGCAGGCCAAGATGTCGAAGTCGCTGGGGAACACGGTGGCGTTGCTGGAGGAGCCGAAGGCGATCTGGGAGAAGCTGCGTCCGGCGGTGACCGATCCGGCGCGGGTGAAGCGGACCGACCCGGGCAACCCCGACGTCTGCAACATCTTCTCGCTGCACAAGGCGTTCAGTGACCCCGCGACGGTGGCGCACGTCGATGCACAGTGCCGCAGTGCGGGATGGGGGTGCATCGACTGCAAGCGGGTGCTGGCGGCGTCGATGGAGACGGAGCTCGTCCCGATCCGGGCCCGAGCGGCCGAGCTGGCGGCCACGCCGTCGCTGATCACGGACGCGTTAGGCGACGGCGCGGCGACGGCGCGGACGGTGGCCAAGGCGACGATGGCCGAGGTGCGCGCCCGGATGGGGCTGGACTGACCGGGCGCGGGGCGGAGCGGCACGGATGAGCGTTGGCTCATGTAGGTGACGGGCGCTCGCCAAACCGGGCGCGCGCGGGCAGATTCAACGGTTCGGGGCGCGACGACCAGGAGCGGATAGCGAACACGTGGAAAAGATCATCAAGGCGGCCGTCGACCGGGGGGCGTCGGACCTGCACATCAAGGCAGGGGACGTGTTTCGCGCGCGCATCGACGGGAAGCTCGTGGCGATGACGAAGCAGGCGCTCACCCCCGAGCAGACGCGGGCGATCGCCCTCCGCCTGATCAGCAACGAGAAGGTGCGCGAGCAGATCGACACGCTCCTCGACCACGACTGCTCGTGGGGGGCCCCGGGGATCGGGCGATTCCGCGTGAACATCCTGCGGCAGCGCTCGAGCTTCATGATCGTGATGCGGGTGATCCCGTTCAACGTCCCGACCATCGGCGACCTGTCGCTCCCGCCGGTCCTGGAGCGCCTCGCGCTCGCCGAGCGCGGGATGGTGCTGGTGACGGGGGTGACGGGGTCGGGGAAGTCGTCGACGCTGGCGGCGATGATCTCGCACATCAACACCCACCTGGAGAAGCACATCGTCACGCTGGAGGAGCCGATCGAGTTCCTGCACCGCGACGTGCGGAGCTCGATCACGCAGCGCGAGATCGGGGTCGACACGGAGACGTTCCGGCGGGGGCTCAAGGCGGCGCTGCGGCAGGACCCGGACGTGATCGTCCTCGGCGAGCTGCGCGACCCGGAGACGATCGACACGGCGATGAAGGCGGCCGAGACGGGACACCTCCTGATGGCGACGGTGCACACGCCGGACGCCCAGTCGACCATCATGCGGATGGTGTCGATGTTCCCGCCGGAGGAGCAGGAAGTCGTGAGGTTGCGCCTGGCGGAGTCGCTGTACGCGGTCATCTCGCAGCGCCTGCTCCCGCGCCAGGACGGGAAGGGGCGGACGGTGGCGTGCGAGATCATGGTGAACACGCCGACGATCCGCGACCTCATCGAGCAGCAGAAGGTGGGGGAGATCCGGGACTACATGGCCGAAGGGCGCGACCAGTACGGGATGCAGACCTTCGACCAGCACCTGGCAGAGATGGTGACGCAGGGGATCGTCTCGTTCGACGTGGCGCTGGCGGCGTCGACGCGCCCGGCGGACTTCGAGCTGCAGATGTCGGTGTTCAAGAAGCCGGCGCGTGACATGAACCTCCCCGCCGACGGGTTCGGCGGGGACATCAACCTTGGCTCCACAGGAGGAATGTGGCAGTGATCCCGTCGATCAAGGGAATCTTCGGACCGGTCATCACGACCTTCGACCGTCGCGGCGAACTCGACCTCGACGCCTTCGGCGCCAATCTCAAGGCGCACATCGCCGCTGGGCTCGACGGTGTGCTGGTGGCCGGCTCCACGGGCGAGGCGGCGCTGCTGGAGGAGAGCGAGCGCCTGCGACTCGTGGAGATGGCGCGCTCGGTGATCCCGGCGTCGCGGCAGCTGCTGGTCGGCACGGGGGCCGAGTCGACCAAGGCGTGCGTGCGCCGCTGTCGCGAGGCCGCGGAACGCGGAGCGAACGCCTGCCTCGTGGTGGCGCCGCACTACTACTCCAACGCGATGTCCACCGCCGCGTTGCAGGCGCACTACGAGCGGGTGGCCGACGAGTCGCCGGTCCCGATCCTGCTCTACAACATTCCGAAGTACATGCACTTCCGGCTCGAGCCCGAGCTGGTGGCGAGGCTGGCCGAGCACGACAACATCATCGGGATGAAGGACAGCTCCGGCGACCTGGAGACGATGGCGAAGTACCTGCTGGCGCAGACGCCGCACTTCGGGATCGTCACCGGGCACGCCGGGAGCTGGCTCAAGGCCATCCACATGGGGGTCGTGGGCGGGATCATGGCGGTGGCGCTCTTTGCCCCGGAGCTCACGCAGGAGATCGCGCGCCTTGCGAAGGCGAAGCAGGAGCCCGAGGCGTCGGAGGCGCAGCGCCGCCTGACGCCGCTGGGGATGGAGATCGTGGGGCGGATGGGGATCCCGGCGGTGAAGGTGGCGATGCAGCGTGTCGGGCTACATGGCGGTCCCGTTCGCCTTCCACTCCTCGACCTCTCCCCGTCCGACGCCGCCCTGGTGGCGGAGCTCCTGCGCGAGTCGAGCGTGGCG
>MEDZ01000029.1 GCA_001724275.1 Gemmatimonadetes bacterium SCN 70-22 | reverse complement strand
GGTTGCGGCTGGCGGGGGTGGGAGCGGGCTCCTGGTGGGGGGCATCGGGGCCGGGGTGGGGGGCGACTTCGAGGGGGTCGCGATCGGCGGCGTCGGCCTGGGGAGCGGGGGCGACCTGCGCGGCGTCTCGGTGGCCGGCATCGGGACGGGCGCCGGGGGGCGGATCAGCGGGGTGCACGTGGCCGGGGCGGGGATTGCATCTGGCGGCGGCCTCACCGGGATATTCGCCTCCGCCGGTGGCGTGGGGAGCGGCGGGACGGTGAAGTGGGTCGCCCTGGCCGGCCTTGGCGTGGGGGCGCCGCGCATCGAGGGGGTCGCCGTGGGCGGTCTCGGGGTGGGGGGGCGTGACCTGAACGGGTTGATGCTGGCTGGCGCGACGGTGCGGGTGGTGGAGGACGGGATGCTGCGCGGGGTTGGAGTGAGCGCGGTGAACTACATCCAGGGGACGCAGCGGGGGCTGACCGTCGGGATCGTGAACTACACGCGGCGGTTGAGCGGGGTACAGCTGGGGTTGATCAACATCGTGCGGGAGAATCCGGCGGGGCGGGTGGTGTTGCCGGTGGTGAATTGGGGGAAGTGACGGGGGCGTGCGCCGACGGACGCGGATGGAAGTTGATTTGACCCAGCTAGATGGGTAGCTTGCTTTCATGAAAGCCACCATTGACTTCGACGACGCCCTGTACCGCCGCCTCAAGGTCGAGGCTGCCCGTCGCGGGCGCACCGTGAGGGAGTTGGTCGCCGAGGGGGTTCGGTACGTGCTCGATTCGCCTGAAGGTGCGGCGCGGCGCTCCCCCGAGGGCGAGGCGGCGGAGGAATGGCGGCCGGAGTGGTTCGGTGCACTGGCCAAGTACGGACGCGCCGTGGAAGACCATTCGATGGAGGCGGTGCGCGCGAGTGTCGCCCGAGCACGCCGCCGAGAGACGCGTCGGTGAGTGTTGGACTCGACACGTCGGTAGCGCTTCGGCTTCTCACGGGGGCACCCGCGGAACAGGCCGAGATCGCGCGCGACCTGGTGGTGGCATCGCCGTCGCCGGTCGTCGTCTCCGATCTCGTCGTCGGCGAGACGTACTTCGCGCTGCGTCACCATTATGGCGTACCGCACGCAGAGGCGGTTCGGGCGTTGCTCGAACTCCTGAGCGATGCGCGAGTTCGTTGCTCCGGAGTCGCACGCGCGGTGCTCGCCGATACGGCGACGCGCAGCACCGCGAGGTCGCAACCGGGGTTCATCGATCGCCTCATTCATGCCGACTACCTTCGCGACGCAATCGATGTGGTGACGTTCGATCGCGGTCTGGGGAGGCTGGAAGGGGTGCGCGTGGTCGGATGAGGCGACACAGGAAGGACGCGCGCCCGGGTCGATGCGTGGCGCTCAATCCGGGACGGGGTCCAGATGGCGACCTGGCGCGAGTGAGCCGTACGTTGAGGCATGCGCATCCTCGCCTGCCTCAACGCCGACGTCTTCAGCTGCCTGGCCATCAACCGCCTCCTCCCGTGGCTGGCTGGTCATGACGTCTCCATCGCCCTCACCCAGCGCGTCGGCAAGCCGGGCGGCGATGCCGACGAACCGCCGGAGCGCCGCGAGTTTCGGCTGGCGGAGCAGGCGATCCCGCTCGAGCTCCTCTTCCCCCTGGTCGAGCGCGCCAACCTCCCGGATGACGGCACGCGCGCGCTGACCTTCGGCGAGCTCACCGCGCGCCGCGGGATCCCCGTTACCCCGCTCCCGCACCCAAACAGCGACGACGGGCTTGCCTGGGTGCGCGCGCAGGGGCCCGACCTGGTCGTGTCCATTCGGTATGGGGCGATCTTCAAGTCGCACGTCCTTGCGATTCCGCCGCTGGGGGTGCTCAACCTGCACTCCGGGCTGCTCCCCGCGTATCGCGGCGTGCTGGCCACATTTCGGGCGCTGGCCAACGGCGACTCTGAGATCGGGTGCACGGTGCACTACATCTCGGACGGGACCATCGACACCGGGGAGATCGTGGCGACGACGCGGACCGCGGTGGATCGGTCGCGGTCGTTGTTCTGGCACGTCGCGCAGCTGTATGGGCCGGGGGTGGCGGCGCTGGGGAGTGCGGTGCAGCGCGTGTTGCGCGGCGAGGCGCTGGCGGTGAGCGAGCAGGCGGGGGGGCGCTACTACACGTACCCGACGGGTGAGGAGTGGGGGCGGTTTGCGGCTGACGGGTGGCGGGTGGTGACGCTGGAGGATGTGGGGGAGGTGTGGGGGAGGTTTGGGGTGGGGGGGTAGGGGCGCAACGCGCGAGCGCAGGCTCTGGAGCCCGAGGTGTCCGCTGCGCTGGGGGCCGGCCGCATGCGATTGCGTTGGGGAATCCGGCAACTCGCCCTCCGCGGGTCGAGCCGCTCCTGCAACACTGTCGTCTCGGTCGTCCGCGCGTGACACTGGTAACGGAGGCCAGCGCAGAAGTGCGACTCGTCCTGGCGGACTGTCACCCCCGATCGCCAGTATGCAGGCATGTCGCCATCAGTGAATCGCGTTCCCGTTCGCCCGTCGGCGTGGTATGCGGCGCCGATCGAACAGTTCCGGAGTGAGGGCGCGAGGTCGATCATCGGTGACCTCACGTCGTCCAGTCCTTTCGACGTCGATGTGGCACAGGCGGATGCATGGCATCGCCAACTGCCGTTGCTCCGGACGGCGCTCGACTCGTTGGGAGGGTGGCTCTACCTCGAGTTCGAGGTGCCGCGACTCGGCAGCCGTATCGACGCTGTCGCAATCGTGGGCCGTGCCGTCATCCTCATCGAATTCAAGGTCGGCGAGCGGGAGTATCGTCGCGCGGACTATGAACAAGCTTGGGACTACGCGCTCGACCTCAAGAACTTTCATGAAGCGAGCCACGCCGCCGACATCTTCCCGATCTTGATGGCCACGGAGGCTGCGTTCGCTGATTCGGAGTGGAACGCACCCCATGCCGATGGCGTGCGTCCACCGAGACGATGCAACACGAATACGCTTGCGGTGGCGGTTCTGGAGGCGATACGTCAGGCAGCTGGACCCACTCTCGACGGAGCTGAGTGGGGGCGTGCACCATATCGCCCGACGCCGACGATCATCCAAGCTGCCCGCGCGCTCTACGCCAATCACGCGGTCGAGGCGATCTCGCGCAATGATGCTGGCGCCGTCAACATCGGTGTCACCTCACGTCGAGTGGAAGAGATCATCGATCGGGCGAGACTAGCTGGCCAGAAGGCCATCGTCTTCATCACGGGTGTTCCCGGCGCAGGAAAGACACTGGTCGGTCTCAACGTGGCCACGCAACGACGGGATGCAGGTGAAACGCACGCCGTGTATCTCTCTGGCAATGGTCCGCTCGTTGCCGTGCTGAGGGAGGCGCTCACCCGCGACGACCTGGAGCGGCGAAAGGCGAGGGGAGAGCGTGTCCGCAAGGGAGTTGTTGCGCAGCCGGTGAAAGCGTTCATCCAGAACGTCCACCACTTTCGGGACGACGGGCTGCGCGACGAATCCCGCCCTCCCATTGATCGCGTCGTCATTTTCGACGAGAGCCAGCGAGCCTGGACGAAGGAAAAGACCTCCGACTTCATGAGGCGTCGGAAGAAGCGACCCGATTTCAACCAGTCGGAGCCAGCATTCCTGCTGTCGTACATGGATCGGCACCCAGACTGGTCAGTCGTCGTCTGCCTGGTGGGTGGAGGGCAGGAGATTCACACGGGTGAGGCGGGGGTCGGCGAGTGGCTCACTGCTGTAGGTGACGAGTTCCCGGGGTGGGAGTTGTACATCTCGCCCAACCTGCATGATTCGGAGTACGCGATCGGTGAGCAGCTCGCCGCGCTCGTCGACTCCGGGCGTGTGAGGCTCGAGCCGCACCTCCACTTGGCCGTCTCGATGCGATCCTTTCGCGCGGAACACGTCTCCGCCTTCGTCAAGGCAGCGCTGGACGGCGAGGTGCGGACGGCGAGGGAGCTGCTACGCGCCCTCGGCGCCAGGTATCCTATTGTCCTCACGCGCGACCTGCACGTGGCACGTCGATGGCTGCGCAGGCAGGCACGAGGGTCCGAGCGCGCGGGCATCGTCGCGTCGTCACAAGCGCAGCGGCTCAAGCCGCACGCGATAGACGTGCGGGTGAGCATCGACCCGGTGCACTACTTCCTCGACGAGCCGAGCGACACCCGATCATCTTCCTTTCTCGAGGACGCTGCGACGGAATTCCAGGTGCAGGGGCTCGAGCTGGACTGGACGTGTGTCAGCTGGGATGCCGACCTGCGGAGAGGGAATGGCGGCTGGTCGCATCACGCCTTCCGGGGCGATCAGTGGACGCGGGTCCACAAGGAAGACCGTCGCCGATACCAGATCAATGCCTACCGAGTTCTCCTGACGCGTGCGCGACAGGGGATGGTGGTCTTCGTTCCGCCGGGCGATGGGGACGATGTGACGCGGGCCCCTTCATTCTACCAGGGAACGTTCGATTACCTGCAGGACCTGGGGCTTCCGGTGATCGCGACATGAGTGCGCCGTCGGGGCGCTTCGTCGCGCGGCGATGCGCCGAGCAAAATGCCGACTGCAATACACGTGTAGCGACGCTCGCTGATGGATCGCGCCGATCACGACTGGACGCCCTGTGATGCCTTCAGCACGCGACTGAGTTCGACGGCCAGCTCATAGGTCGTCCTCCACCGTTGTCCGCCGGAGGGCTGGTTGCGCATGTGATTGAGGGCGATCATGAGCTCCTCGGCCAGTGAGCGCGGAAGTGAAATGGTGTCCATGCACAACTCCTGGGCGGCATGGCTGTTCACGGCATGAAGGACGACTGATCTCGCCATGAGGTGGACCTCATCGTCGCCGAGTATCCGGACATGTAGAGGGATGCCAGCAGCTCAGGGCGACGCGCCCCGTGTGATCCTCGCTTGAGAAGATCACATGGGGCGGCACGCTGGCTGGAGTGCACCGCTGCCTTTACCGCCTGCTCGACGGCGGCACCATCCCCTTCATCCGCATGTACGTCACCATGTTCCCGTAGTGCTCCCCGTCGTGCACCGCGTTGAGCGCCAGCGCCCCGGCGCGCGTCATCTTCATCCCGAACAGTTCGACTCCCATCGCCGCCGATGCGGCAGGGATCCCGTACGCCTTGGCGCAGTAGACAGTCGACTCCTTGAGCGCTGCCACGAGCGCGGCCTTGGTCTTGGCTGCCTTCTCCACGGCGTCTTCGGCCGGCTGCTTGTCGCCGAGCGCGGCGGCGCACATGAGGTTCTGCGAGCCGGCCACGTGGCCGACCAGCTCACCGAACGTTCGAACCGTCGCCACTGGGCGATAGGCATAGTCGGCTTCCGACAACTCCTCGGCCGCGGCGGTGATGTTGCGGACCACCGACTCCCAGTTGGAGCGCATCGCGGCAATGCTGGGATCGGGCTGCGGCGCCTGGCCAGGGAGGGCCGATGGGATCAGGGCGCCGGCAGCGACGATCGCGGCGCAGGTCAGGGGAGCGAGCGTGCGGCGCATGGCAAGACCTCGATGGAGGGAGAGCCTTGATCCTCGCAGCGCTCGGGTGCGTCGGCAAGGTGCCGGCTGAAAGTCCGGCGGGGACGCCTCCCCGTGGCCACGTAGTGCCGCGCGCGGCCGTATCTTGAGAGACCCGCCAGCGGTCTGGTCCGTCATCCGCGGCAATCACGCGCTCCCCGCACGACTGCAAGGCCGTGGGAGCGCGCCAGTCCAGGGCCGAACCTGTCACCTATGCCTCCCGATCACCCCCGACACATCGACCTCCGCTTCCTCGAAGGGCCGCGCTCCCGCTGGTCCGAGCTCGTCAATGTCCTGAGCATCGCCGGTGAGTTCATCCGTGGCTTCCGCCGGCTGCACTTCGTGGGACCCTGCGTCACCTTCTTCGGAAGCGCGCGCTTCAAGGAGGACCACCCGTACTACGAGGCCAGCCGTGAGCTGGCGCGACGCGTCGGGCGCGTGGGGTTCACGATCATGACCGGGGGCGGGCCGGGGGTCATGGAGGCCGCCAACCGCGGCGCGCGCGACGTGGGGGCGCGCAGCATCGGGTGCGGCATCGTCCTCCCGCACGAGCAGGCGATGAACCCCTACTGCGACATCAGCCTGATCTTCGACCGCTTCTTCGTTCGCAAGGTGCTCCTCGTCAAGTACAGCATCTGCTTCGTGGTGATGCCGGGAGGGGCGGGGACGCTGGACGAGCTGTTCGAGGCGATCACCCTCATCCAGACGGGGAAGCTGGAGGACTTCCCGATCCTCCTGTACGGCAAGGACTACTGGGCGCCGATGCTGGCGCAGCTGGACCGCATGGTGGCGGAGGGGACGATCGGCCAGAAGGAGCTCTCGTTCGTCTACGTGGCCGACAGCATCGAGGAGGCGACGACGTTGCTGCAGGAGCGCCTGGTGGCGATGTGGCAGGAGCGCGAGCACCGCGGGGACAAGCCCAAGTGGTGGTTCCTGGAGCCGAGGGTGCGGACACCGTCAGCTGCAGGGTGAGCGACGGCGCGCCGGGTGCCGGTCGAAAGGCACGGCGCGGCTACGGACTACGCAGGGCGCGCGCCACTTCAGGGAGGACTCCTCGCCAGACTTCCAGAGGGCCGAGGAGCATCTCCGTGTTCACCGAACTCCCCCACGTGATGACGCGCGCCACCTGACCGGTTTGGATGGACTGGCTCACCTTGAGCAGTCGCCCGTCGAGCATGACGGCGCACCGTCCGTCCGGGAGCCACTGCAGGATCACGTCGAACCAGTCGCCGCTTCCAAGTCGGGGAGGTGCGCCGGAAATGACGATTCCGGCGGCGGTCATGCGATCGCGAAATCCGTCCCCCTCCAGCGGCGTGGGATATTCGAACTCGCAGGACGCGCGAGGGTCGGCCATGCGCTTCTCGGACCACGGGTACATCGTGCGGTGGTCCCACGCGGCCAGGCGGTCCTCGGCGAAGCCCGCAAGCAGCTCGAGGCGTTGTGTCTGCCATTGGGTCATGGTGACGTGGCTCGCCAGGCGGGCGCGGAGCGCGAGCCCGCCGCCCAACGGAAAGCGCTGGCGCGAGTAGGCGCCGCTGGTGTAGGCGGAGTCGCCGTGGTTGGAGAGGGCGAGGGTGCCATCGGCGTGCCGCCTCACGACGGGAAACGGCTCACCGAACAGGCGCCACCGCTCGCCCACCTCGCCGCGCCAGTCCTCCGCGACCAGCTGTGCCGGAGGCACGCTGCGCACCACGGCCACCAGCGAAGCGGTGCGCCAACCCCCCGCCGACACGATGACGCGAACGGCCGCTCCCTCACGGAGGCCCACCAGTTCGCCCGAAGGAGTCACGGCCACGGCCGATGTGTCGGCGCTCGTCCACCGGAGTGCGTGGAGCGCGCTCCTCGCGCCACTGGCGAGCCGCCCCGACGCCCCGACCCGGTGCGGGACCCCAGCTGCAATCACGACGGTGTCGGCCACCTCGATGGCTTCGAGCCAGGCGCGGTCGCCCCTCGGTCCGCCCTGGACCTCTGCGACGCCGACGGGGCCGCTCCGGCTGAAGGGGAGTTCCACGAAGCGACCGTCGCGGGAGAGAGGGCGCAGCGTCCACTGGCGCTCGCCCGAGACAGGATCGAGGCAGAGGCAGACCATGCCGACGCCACGCACCAGTCCATAGGATCCGCTGGCGTCGGAGAGTCGAGTCGATGTGCGTGCGCGCAGGTCGTAGCGGTAGGCGCCAGGATACACGCTCTCCTGCCCCGCCAGCAGCACCTCCTCATCGCCCGTCCAACCGATCAAGTACGTCGCCGGGAGATCGAGCGCATGACAGTCGATGTCCTCGCCATCGGCGGCGGCCACGCACAGGCTCGCCGCCTTGCCTCCCTCCGCATCTCGCACGAAGGCGATCCGCGTCCCGTCGTTGCTCCAGTGCACGCTGTGCTCGCGCGCCGGGGTCGAGGTCACGCGGGTCACGCGCCCCGTTCGCCGGTCGAGGAGCGCGACGTCGCGCCGCCCGAGCGCATCCCAGCGCGAGGTGGCGAAGGCGATCGCCGAGCCGTCTGGGGCCCAGACGGGCTCCACGTCGTCGCCCGGCGAGAAGGTCAGACGGTGCATCGTCCCGTCGCGGCGATACTCGAAGAGGTCCGTGAGCCCCGAGTCCCTGACGTGCCGCGCGAGGAGGATGGGGAGCGAATCGAGCGGCGGAGTGCGTACGGTGATCAGGTCGCTGGCGTCGATCCGCACCGGCCGCCCGACTCGCTGGAGTGCCAGCGGCTCGGCCGATCGCTCCCACCCGTTGGGCACCACGTACTCCGTTACGATCCTCGCATCGACCGAATCGGTGGTGACGACGCTGATCACCGCCCCCTCCGGCCCTGCCGTCATCCGCTGCTCCGCCGCCGCCGCGACCGCGACGCTCGCCACCACCGCCGCAGCTGCAATCCAGCGCCGCCGCGGCAGGTCGAGCCCCACGCGGCGCCACCACGGTAGCCGCGCCACCAGCGCCCGCCGCTCCCGCGGCTCCGTCCGCAAGCCGAGGAGCTCAGCGATCAGGCGGTCCACCGATCGCCGGTCGCCCAGCCGCCGCGCGCGACGCACGTAACGGTCGCACAGCTCCACCAAGTCGTCATCCCGCCCTGCGCTCATCAGCAGCGAGGCGGCGCGCGCCAGCGTTGCGGTGTCGCGCCCGCGGTGGGCCATCACCACGCCGGCCCGCCCCACCAGCCCGCGCCGCTCTTCCTCGCTCAGCTCGCGCCGCGCGGCCTCGGCGATCTCGTCGTGGGCGATCTCCACCCCGCCCTCCGCCAGCCGCACGATCCCGCTGCGTTCCAGCTCCGCCACCACCCCGCTCAGCGCTTCCTCGCCCACCTCGGTACACTCGGCGACGATGGCCAGCGGGAGCGGGGCGCCGACGCAGGCCAGGAGCTGGACGCAGTCGCGCTGCCGGGCGCCGAGGGCGTTGACCCGCGCACGCAGCGCCTCGCCCGAGTCCAGGAGGGCATCGAGCAGCGGCATGTCGCCCAGCTCCCACGTGGAATCGACGACCCGCAGCGCCCCGCGCTCCACGGCCAGCTGCAGCGTCTCCAGCAGGTGCAACGGTGACCCACCCACCTGGCGCGCCAGCCGGTCGCAGAGCGACTCGGCCCACGGCTCCTCGGGAAGCTGGGCGATGGAGGCGACGAGGGTGGTCACCGACTGGTGCGAGAGCGGCGACAGCGGGAGGGTGGCGAAGCTCCGCGGGACGCCGCGCGCCACCTGGTCGCGCTCGGCGACGACGACCATCAGGCGATGGCGGTCGAGCCCCTCGAGCGCCGAGAAGAGGACGTCGCGCGAGGTGCCGTCGCACCAGTGCATGTCATCGAGCAAGAGCGCCAGCGGGCGCTCCTCGCTCAGGGCGCCGAGGAGTTCGCGCAGGGCGCCGCGCCGGGCCACGGTCTCGGTGGCCTGGTTGGCGGTCGCGCTCGCCCCCTTGAAGACCTCGGCGGCGGCGGGGGCGAGGGCCACGAGGACGCTCGCCGTGCGCGGAGCGACGCCGAGGGCGCCGGGGAGGGAGCACAGCCGCCCGATGAGGTCACTGGCGAACGACCACTCGATGGTGCGGCTGGCCCAGTCGGCGCGGGCGTGCACCACGTCGCGGCGCATGGAGTCGAGCCGGGCCGCGAACTCCTGCAGCAACCGCGTCTTCCCCATCCCGGCCGGGCCCGTCAGGTGCACGCCGTGCAGCCGTCCGCGCACCGTCTCGTCCCAGCGCCGCACGAGGGCGGCGAATTCGGCCTCGCGGCCCACCAGTTCGCGGGTGGCGAGCAGGGCGACGCGCTCGTCGGGCGTCACGGCGGGGGCGGCCGGGTGCTTGACGCTGGCGACGACGGCGCGGGTGGCGCCGTCGAGGTTCACCCCTTCCTCGCGGGCGAAGTGCTCGAGGGCATCGACCTCCACCGCGGCGCCGACCACGTCGCGGGCGGCGACCAGCGTCTCGAGGAGGAGGCGCCACCCGCCGAGGTCGAAGGCATCGGTGTCGCGCACGCGGCGAGCGAGGGCGACGGCGTCGCGGGTGCGCCCCAGGTCGAGCCACTGCTTCACGACCACCTGTCCGCTGCGCACGAAGACCGAGCGCAGCGTGGTGCGCTCGCGTTCGCACCAGTGCTCGAACTCCTGGGCCCCCACGGCTGCAAAATTGGGGAAGAAGTCGCCGCGGTACAGCGACACGACCTGGACCAGGTCGCCCTCGGCCGACGCCGCCATGAGCTCGTCGCGGTCGCAGGGGATGGGCTCGCGGAGGGTCAGCGTCTCGCCGCGGTCGATGGTGACGACATCGGCGAGCTTCTGCTTGAGGAGCCAGAGGTGGTGGCGGAGCGCGTGGCGCCCGCCGTCCTCGTCGAGGTCGGACCAGAGGAGCTGGACGAGGTGGTCGCGTGTGGCCGAGCGCGCGGGGGCGGCGTTGAGGTAGGTGAGGAGGGCGAGAAGCTTGGAGCTGTCGAGGAGGGTGGTGGTGGCCCCGTCGTCGCCGATGTGTTGCAGCGCCGCCGCACCGAGGGTGCGAAGGTGGATCGTGCTCCCTGGGGGCATGCGGTGGGGGGGAGAAGGAGACGGTTCCAACTTGGCGACGGCTGGCGCGTCGCACGAGGGGGGTGAGCGGACGCTGGACAGTGAAAGGGGGGCGTCTCGCACGCGTCTCCGGCCCATAGACGCTGAATAGACGCTCCGGTCGCACCCTTCCAGCGAGTTCAGCCGCAAGGGGTGTCAGACCCTCGCGGGATTTTCCGGATCGGCATCGTCGTCACGACGCCGACCGGCCAGGTCACACCTCAGGGAGGTCATTCATGCGTTCACTTCGCTCCACCGTCATGCTTGCCGCTGCCGCACTCGCCATTTCGGCGTGCGCCGACCATTCGACCGGGCTTCCGACCGGCGTCGCCAAGAGCGGCTTCGACGTGCCGTCGGCGGGGTTCGATGCGCTGGGCTACAACGACGTGGCGGGGATCTTCAACGGAATCGCCGACGGCGTGGACAAGGTCCTCGACGGGACGTACCGCGGCGATCCCACGTATGCCAACGACCGCCTTGTCATGAAATGGAACAAGGCCTGGCCCGACGGCGACGGTGCCTGGATCATGAACGAGTGGAACGGGCAGGTGCCGGGGGGGTCGGGCGAGGTGTGGCACTACAAGATCGTGCGCACCCCGGCCCCCTGCGGAGCCTACGGCACCCCGCTGCCGGACGGCGGCTACTGCATCTGGGACCAGTACGAAGTGATCCTGAGCCAGGGGACGGTGGACAACGGGCACTTCTGGGACGCGCACGCCAATCCCACCGGGTTCGGCGTGAGTCGTTAGGCGCCCAGGCGCTGTGCGCGGCGCTTTAGGTGGCGCTGTGGGCGGCGCCAGCGGTGCGGCCCACCGGTCAAGCCCTACCGAGGCGGTGCATCCCCCAGGGGTGCACCGCCTCGGTGGCGTCCGCACCCCCTCGCGACCTTGACGCCCCTCCCGGACGGGGTAGCGTTGTCCCACCCCTCACCCACACCGGAGGCCCCCTCATGGTCCCGCTGTCCTCGCTGGTGCTTCCCATCCTCCTTTCGGCGGTCCTGGTCTTCGTCGTCAGCTCCATCATCCACATGGTGCTGGGCTACCACGCCGGCGACATCAAGGCGGTCCCTAACGACACCGCGGTGCAGGAGGCGCTGCGCCCCTTCAACCTCGAGCCGGGCGACTACGCCCTCCCGAAGGCGGAATCGATGGCGGGGCTGAAGGATCCGGCCTTCCTCGAGAAGATGAACACGGGACCCGTGATCGTCATGACGGTGAGCGCGCCGGGGATGCCGGGGATGGGGAAGAACCTGGCGCAGTGGTTCGCCTACAGCCTCCTCGTCAGCCTCTTCGCCGCCTACATCGCGAGCCGCGCGCTTGGCCCGGGCGCAGGCTACCTCGACGTGTTCCGCTTTGCCGGGACGACGGCCTTCGCCGGCTACTCGCTGGGGCTGATGCAGCAGTCCATCTGGTGGAGGAAGAACTGGGGGGCGACGCTGCGGTCGATGTTCGACGGGCTGGTCTTCGCCCTCCTCACGGCGGGGGCGATGGGGTGGCTCTGGCCGCGATGAGGCGACACTAGGGCTGCACCACCACGCCGCGGGTCGCGCCCTCGATGTCGCCCCGCGAGATGCCGGCTCCCATGGCAATCGCCGCCGCCATCGTGGCGGCGCTGCGGTTGCCCGGGGGCACCTCCCCGCTCCCGACGAAGACGTTCCCGGTCAGGCTCCCGCCGGGGAGGCAGTTGGCGATGGGGCCGCCGCAGCCGTGCAGGGAGTACTGCCCGCGGGTCAGCGCGTTGCGCCTGAACACCAGGCGCACGGCGCTGGGGCGGGGCGGGGCGACCATGAGGTCGTTGTTGATGTTGACGCCGTCCAGCGTGTTGCGCTCGATCACGAGGTCGGTGACGCCCTGCATGACGGCGACCAGCTGCTGGGCCCCGGTCGCCGGCTCGCGCCCGATGCCGTCGGCGTAGTTCTCGGCGATGAGAACGCGCCGCGTGAGCGAGTCGAGGCGCTTGTCGTTGGATCCCTCGCGGCCGGTGATGCCGAAGGCGCCGGCGGCGCGCACGATGAGGTTGCGCCTGATGGTCAGGTCGCTCGCCGAGCACCAGGTGCACCCCCCCGACTGGTTGGCGCTCTTGAGGAGGAAGGCGAACCCCACCTGCCCGTCGGTCCACGACCCGTCGAGGACGTTGCGCTCGACGAGGATGCGGCGCGCATTCTTGGTCTCGAACAGGTTCTTCTTGGTCCACCGCCCCTTCCAGTCGACCGGGGTGACGATGTGGTTCCGCGTGATGGTCCAGTCCTGCGGCGACACGCCGGGCTCCGCGGCGTCGGCGCCCCCCAGCATGATGTTCTCGCCGGCGCCCGCCAGCGTGTTGTTGTCGAGCAGGACGGGGCCATCGCTCTCCCAGCTGACGACGGCCTGCGAGTCGTACCCCTTGGCGTGACACTCGTCGAGCCACGAGTGGATGATGGCGGTGTTGGCGCTGTTGAGGGCGACGCAGCGTTGCACCTGCTGGGACGCCCCGGCACGGACCAGGACGCGGTCGAGCACGATGTCCGATGCGCCCCGCGGCAGGTTGACGATCGTCCCGAGGATGGCGGTGACGGAGGGCTCGATGGTGATGTCGAGGAGCGCGAGGTACCAGCCGCGGGCCCCGCGGTCGGCGCGCACCGTGGCCCCGGCCCCCCCCAGGGTGGTCGCCAGGTGGGCCAGCGCCCCCTGATGCGAGGGCCGCACACGCTCGCCGGGGGCGGGGTGACCGGCCACCGGGGTCGTGCGGATCACCACCCACCCGGCGTCGTCGCGGCGGGGGAGGGTGAGCTGGCCGACGAAGTGCTCGCCCGGGCGAAGGCACAGCACCATCCCCGCCCTGGCGCGGTTGACCGCCGATTGCAGCTGCGACCCGCCGACGGTGCGTGTGCAGGGGGCGCTGGCGAGCGACTCGGGGAAGGTGGGGAGCGCACGCGGCAGCGCGGGTGGCGCCCCTTGGGCGCCGCCGGGGGCGAGCGGGGCGAGGGCCGCGAGAGCGACGGCGGTGCAGGCAAGGCGCATCATGGCGGAATCGGCGTTCTGGGGGCCACGCTGGGACGGGCTGGTACGTATTGATACCACGATGGGCGGGGATGGGTCGGTCACCCTCTCCCCCGCGCACGGATGCACATGGCAGCAAGATCCACACCCCTCTCCCCGGCCGCGGTGTCGTCGCACATTTCGTGACGCGGGCATCGCCCACGCCGCATCGCCATTCCTCCCGACACCCCGTGATCCCGATGCCGAGCCGCTGCAGCCATCGCGTCATGCGCGCCAGCTGCCCCACCGTCGTCGTTGCCGTCTGCGCGACCCTGGCGACGCTCTCCTTCCCTGCCGCCATCGCCGGGGCCCAGCAATCCACCCCGGTCCCGAGCGACACCGCCACCCTGCTCCCGCTGCAACCCGAGCGGACCCTCCGCTTCACGACCGACGAGGGGACCTGGATCTCGCTCGACGTGTCCCCTGACGGTCAGCGCATCGTCTTCGACCTCCTGGGCGACCTCTACACCATTCCGATGACCGGCGGCAAGGCGACGCGCCTGACGAGCGGAATGGCGTGGGACGCGATGCCGCGCTGGGCCCCGGACGGGCGCCGCGTGGCCTTCATCTCCGACCGCGACGGGGGCGACAACCTCTGGGTGGTGAACGCCGACGGGAGCGGGGCGCGCAGGATCACCCGGGAGGTGGACAACGCCCTCTCGTCGCCGGCGTGGACCCCGGATGGCCAGTACCTCGTGGTGCGCCGCTTCGGCCCCTATCCCACGGCCGAGAACTACCTCACCAACGTCCCGCTCTGGATGTACCACGTGAACGGCGGGAGCGGCGTGCAGTTGTTCCCGTCGGCCGCAACGCGCAAGTCCACGAACACGGGTGTCGCCTTCTCGCCCGACGGGACGGTGATGTACACCGCGACGCACGGCGGCGGCTACGGCGGGGAGAACTTCGGCGCCTACCAGCTGGTGGCCTACGATCGCGAGGCGGGGCGGGAGACGGCGCTGACCGCCGGTGCGGGGGGCGCCTTCCGCCCGGTCGCGTCGCCCGACGGGAAGTGGCTGGTCTACGCCACGCGCGCCGGGACGAAGACGGCGCTGCGCATCCGCGACCTGGCGACGCACGAGGACACGTGGCTGGTGGGCGAGGTGCAGCGCGACGACGCCGAGGGCTACGCACCGAACGACGTCTTTCCGGGGTATGCGTTCACGCCGGACTCGCGCGCCGTGGTCTTCTACGGCGGCGGGAAGATCAAGCGCGTGGAGCTGGCGACGAAGCGCGTCAGCACGATTCCCTTCTCGGTGGACGTGGAGCTGGGGATGGCGAAGCGTCACTCCGTCCCGTTGACGGTGGGCGACGGGCCCGTGCGCATTACACAGCTGCAATCCGTGGGCGAGTCGCCGAACGGGCGCCGGCTCGCCTTCTCCGCGCTGGGCAAGGTGTGGCTGGCGGCGCGTGAGGGGGAGGCGATCGGGAAGCCGCGGCGCCTGACGAGGGGGGGCGCGCGGGAATACTTCCCCGCCTTCTCCCCGGACGGGGAGTGGGTGGCGTACGTCACGTGGTCCGACTCGGCGGGCGGCGCGCTGTGGAAGGCGCGAAGCGACGGGACCGGGGCGCCGGTGCAGCTGACGAGGGACGGCGGGTGGGTGTCGTCGCCGATGTGGACCCCGGAGGGCGACCGGATCGCCTTCACCTGGCTCCCGCGCGAGTCGGGGCTGGGGTCGGGGACGGTGGCGGCGATCACCGAGATCCGCGTGGTCCCGGCGGCCGGAGGGGCGGCCGTCCGGGTGACGGCGCCCGGCGGCGCCGGGGGCAACCCGTTCGGCGCCGGTGGCACGGTGGTGGCCGGGATCTCGGGCGCCACCCCGGGGCCGGCGCGCGCCTACTTCACCGAGGCGCTCCCCAACCCCACCCCCGGCTTCAGCGCCACGGCGACGACGGCGCTGGTGTCGGTGCGCATGGATGGCACCGACAAGCGCACGCATGCCCGCATCACGACCACCCAGGCGCTCGGCATCTCGGTGCGTGTTGCGCCTAACGGCAAGCACGCCCTGGTGCTCGATCGCGACGACCTGTACGCCTTCCCGCTGGCCGACGCGGGGGGAGAGGGGCTGGCCATCAACTTCGCCTCGCCGTCGGTCCCGCTGCGCCGCGTCACGCTGGAGGGGGCCAACTACGCCGGCTTCGGCGACGGCGGGCGCACGGTCACCTGGTCGTTCGCCAATCACTACTACCGCGCCGCCATCGACTCGGTGATGGCGCACGCCGAGCCGGCCCGGTGGCGGACGTCGCACGCGGTGGTGTCGCTCGAGGTCCCGCGCGCCACGCCGCAGGGGACCCTCCTGCTGCAGGGGGGGCGCATCGTGACGATGAAGGGCGACGAGGTGCTCGAGCGCGGCGACATCCTCATCACCGGCAACCGCATCGCCCAGGTCGGGGCCAACATCGTTGCGCCGGCAGGTGCACGCACCATCGACCTGACGGGGAAGACGATCATCCCCGGGCTGGTCGACGTCCACGCCCACCCCAAGACGGGGCGCGAGATGGCGCCGGACCAGGAGTGGTCGATCGCCTCGAACCTGGCCTACGGCGTGACGACCACGCGCAACCCCAGCGGGACGCGCTGGAACGTGGCGTGGGGCGAGCTGATCGACGCGGGCGAGATGGTGGGATCGCGCATCTACGCCACCGGCTTCCCCCTCACCAGCAACAACACGCCCATCCGCTCGTACGACGACGCGCTGGCCGTCGTGCGCCGCTACAAGGGGCAGGGAGTCAACTCGCTCAAGCAGTACCTGCAGCCGCGGCGCATCCAGCGGCAGTGGATCCTGCAGGCGGCGATTGCCGAGGGGATCAATGCGACCAACGAGGGGGCGGCCGACCTCAAGGCCGACATCACCATGGCGATCGACGGCTACACCGCGCTGGAGCACTCGATCGGGCAGGTGCCGCTGTACAAGGACGTGGTGACGGTACTGGCCGATGCGCGCATCACGTACACCCCGACGCTGGTGGTGGCATACGGGGCGCCGGCCGGCGACGGCTACTGGCGCGCGCGCACGGAGCTGGACAAGGATCCCAAGACCTCCTACTTCACCCCCGCCGAGCTCCTCACGCGCCAGGCGCGCCGCCGCCCGCTCATCGTGGAGGAAGACTACAACTTCCCGGCCATCGCCCGCGGGGTGCGCGACATCGTGCGGGCCGGCGGGCGCGCGGGGCTGGGGTCGCACGGGCAGCAGGACGGGATCGGCGCGCACTGGGAGCTGTGGATGCTGCAGAGCGGCGACATGACGCCGATGGAGGCGCTGCGCATCGCGACGATCCACGGCGCGGAGTCGATCGGCTACGGGAAGGACCTGGGGTCGATCGAGGCGGGCAAGCTCGCCGACCTCGTCGTCCTCAACGCCAACCCGCTCGACAACATCCGGAACTCGACGGACATCCGGTACGTGGTGAAGGATGGGGAGGTGTACGAGGGGATGACGCTCGATCGCGTGTGGCCGACGGCGCGGGCCTTCCCCAAGCCATACTGGGTGCGCGAGAAGGAGGCGCTGGAGGCGCTGCGGCGGCCGTGAGCCGGGGCGGCGCCCCCGCTCACGGCGTGGGCGCCGCCCCTTCCACGGTTACCGAGAAGTTGCGCCCCTCCCACCGATCCCCGCCGGGCCAGTACAGCGCGAACTCCACCACCGCTCCAGCTGCAAGCCGCTGTGTCGGCAGCTCCGCCACGTGCACGGAGGGGGCGATGACCTGCGACTCGGCGTCGGCACAGGTCGCCCAGGCATCGGCGGTCCAGCGGACGCGCACCGGCTCCGGCGCGTCGATGCGCAGCGCGCTCCCGGCACGCAGCCGGGACACCCGTCGCGTGACGCGCCAGCCGGTGACGCGCGGGACGTTCGCCCGCTCGACGTAGCGTGCCCTCGCCTGCGGGGGGCAGTCATGGACCCGCCCCTCGCGCAACGAGCGCAGCAGCTTCACGTACTCGGCGTGCGCCCACACCAGCGGCATCGCCGAGCCGGTGGGATGCCCGTTGCGCAGCTCGAGTGGTGCGACGTCGGGGGCGTCCCACACCTGCTCGGGGAGCATGCCGCCGGGACTCGTCTGTGCGCGCATCACCGCCGCCAGCCGCGCGGCCTCGTCCACGCGCCCGGCCGCCAGCTCGTAGTGCGCGCGCTCGCCGGCCAGCAACGGCCAGCCACGCCCGACCCCCGTCCCGTCGAACGGGCTTCCGTCCTCGTGCTCGCCGTAGCCGTCCTCGTTGTAGCGCTTCCACGCGGGGCCCGTGGCCGTCTCCTCGCGCAGGAGCGCGTCGATCACGCGCACGGTGTCGGTCACGCGGCGGTCGTGCGCATCGCGCAAGCCGAACCGGACCAGCGCCAGGGCGTCGGCACTGACCATCGCATAGGTCGCGATCTCGGCATGGCCGGCCGCCCGGTTCTTGACCGGCGTGGCCCCGCGCGTGGGCGATCCCTCTTCGTCGCCCCTGGCGTTGCCGATGCGAATGTAGTAGCCCTGCACGCCTAACGATCGGCTCAGCGGCGTGTCCTCGACGTAGCTCCAGCGCTCGATGTCGGCATTCCAGTCATCGGCGGTGTCGCGCAGGTAGGCCGCCAGCAGCGGCTCGCCGGCCGCGTCCGCCAGCTCGGCCGCGGCCAGCAAGGCGGCGATCGTCACGGCCAGCGTGAAGGGGGAGTAGCCGGCATCCTCCTCCCAGCGATCCTGGTCGGTGGCCGGGCCGTGCATCGCGACGAAGCAGGCGGCGCGGCGCACCATGCCCCAGAAGCGTGCCACGTCCCGGGCCCAGATGGCGTCGGCGCGCCGCGCGCCGTCCACCAGCAGGATGGGGAAGGCGGCTTCGTCCAGCTGCACGCCGTGCCAGTACGGGGTGCCGTTGAGCCACATGTTCTGCGGCCAGTGCCCGTCCGGCTCCTGCGACACGGCCAGGAAGCCCAGCATGTCGCGCATCTCACGATGCGCACCGGCGGCCAGCAGCCCGCCGGCCATCTCCACCATGTCGCGCGGCCAGACCAGGTGATAGCCCCCCAGGTCGCCATCGCCCTTGCTCGACCCCCATGGCACCGACAGGCTGGCGATGGCGCCGCCGTTCATGGCGACGGACATGTGCGTCCGCATGACGGCCGTGCTGGCGCGGTACAACGGGCGCGGCGCGGCGCCGCTGTCGGTTCCGCCCGCCGGCGCGGCGCCCGCCGGGGCAGGCGGTGCCTCGTCCAGGGCGAGCAGTTGCCCCTGCCACGCCCGCCACGGCGCGGCATACGCGCGCTCGCTCTCGTCGTAGCTCCGCAGGAGCGAGGCGCGCGCGTGCAGCGCGGCCGTCTCGGCGTCGCGGCCGAAGCCGATGGCGATGGTGAACTCCCCAACGGCGCCGAGCATCTCGATCTCCGCGGCGAGCGCGATGTTGCCGTTCTCGGCACGATCGAAGCAGTCGACGAGGCGCCCGTTGGCGCGCACGTCGTGCCAGGCATCGAGGCTGCCGGCGAACCCGGCGGTGCACCTGCCGAACCCCGGCGAGCAGGCCACGGCGAGGGCCAGGCCATCGCGCTGGGCGAACAGGATGCGCTCGCCCTTGGACGCACCGACCCATCCGGTGTTGCCCGCGCCGTGATTGCCCAGGTGGGGGCTCAGCAGGAGCGTGATGATGTAGTCGCCGAGCGCGCCATGGAGCGGCGTGAAGCGCACGTGCTGCAGCACCACATCGTAGTCGGTCGAGGTACAGACGCGCTTCTCGATCTCGTAGCGCCCCTGCCGGCAGCGATTGCGCAGGCGGAACGCCGGGACGCCCGGCGCCAGCCACTCGACCCCGTGGTCGCAGTCGCGCTTTTCCTCGGAGAAGAAGCCGTCCCGGGCCGTGATCATGAAGCCGGCGTCCCGGAGGCAGGCGGTGTCCACCTCGGGATAGTACAGCTCATTCAGGATGCCGTGACTCGCGGTGAACCACACGCGCGACCCGTCGCCGAGCGCGGTGCCGACGGCGCTCTTGGCGCTGGTGGTCCAGCGTGGCTCCAGCCCCGGCCATCCGGGTGCCAGGCGATCGGCTTCACTCATGGCCCGCGCCTCGAGGTGTGGGGGAGACGTCGCGCGCCGCGGCGTCGTCGAGCATGATCGTCAGGTGGTGGGCCGCGCGCACGAGGTGTGCAGCTGGCGACGGCGTCTCCGGTCCCTCGAGCGAACGGCGCACGACGTCCGCCTTGGACGCGCCGAAGGCGGCGAGGATGACGTGACGCGCGCCGAGCAAGACGGGCATGGTGAGCGTGAGGCGTCGCGCCGGCGCCTTGCTGGCGTCGTGCACCGGCACCACCCATTGCCGCGCTTCGGCCGATGCCGGGTGTCCCGGAAAGAGCGAGGCGACGTGTCCATCCTCGCCGATGCCGAGCACCAGCAGGTCCAGCACGGGGGGGTCGCCCGCGCCTTCGACGAGCGCGCGCTCGTAGCTCCGTGCTGCCGCCTCGAGGTCGGCGGCGCCCCCGTCCATCACGTGCACGCGCGCGCCCTGTGCCAGGGGCGTACCGGCCCATCGGCGCATCGCGGTGCCGGCGTTGGAGGCGGGGTCGTCGAGCGGCACTCCCCGTTCGTCGCACCAGAAGATGTGCACGCGCTCCCACGGGAGATCGCGCGACGCCAGGCGCGGGACGAGTACCTCGGCCACCGAGCCGCCGGGGATGGCCAGGGAGCAGCGCCCACGCGCGGCGATGGCCGCGCGCGCATCACTGGCGACCTGATCCGTCAGCTGCGCCGCAATGGATTCACGCGTTCCGATGCGGATCCGTTGCGCTGGCATGACGAAGCATACATTGAGGAAGCGCGACCGGCGCAGTGGTGACGACGCAAAGAAAGCATCTGCGTCCAACAGGCATGCTTCGCGGAGGGCGTGATGGATGTCGGCATGGTGGGACTCGGCCGGATGGGGGCCAACATGGTCCGTCGCCTGCGGCGCGCCGGCCATCGCTGCGTGGCCTTCGACCGGTCGGCCGATGCCGTGAAGGCGATCGCCGCCGATGGGGCAATCGGCGCGATGACGGCGCAGGCGCTGGTGGCGGCCCTGCCCCCCCCGCGCGTGGTGTGGCTCATGGTTCCCGCCGGCGTCGTCGACGCCGCGATCGACGAGCTGGTGCCCCTCCTTGCAGCTGGCGATACGGTCGTGGACGGCGGGAACTCGTTCTTCCAGGACGACATCGCCCGCTCCGCGCGCCTGCGCGAGCGCGGGCTGCACTACGTGGATTGCGGGGTCAGCGGCGGCGTCTTCGGGCTCGAGCGCGGCTACTGCCTCATGATCGGCGGCGAGACGGACGTGGTGCGCCGCCTCGAGCCGCTGTTCGTCACGCTGGCGCCAGGCGCCGACGCCGCGCCGCCGACGCCCGGGCGCACCAACGATCCCGCGCTGACGGCGCACCAGGGGTACCTGCATTGCGGCCCCGCCGGCGCCGGGCACTTCGTGAAGATGGTGCACAACGCCATCGAGTACGGGATGATGGCGGCGTACGCCGAGGGGTTCAACCTCCTGGTGCACGCCAATGCCGGCATGCATTCTCGCGAGCACGACGCCGAGACGACGCCGCTGCGCCACCCCGAGCACTATCGATACGAGTTCGACGTCGGCGAGATCGCCGAGCTCTGGCGGCGCGGGAGCGTGATCCCCTCGTGGCTCCTCGATCTCGTGGCGCAGGCGCTGGCCGGCGACAAGCAGCTGGCGGCATTCGGCGGGCGCGTCTCCGACTCGGGCGAGGGGCGCTGGTCGCTCGCGGCCGCGAACGATCTCGCGGTGCCGGTGCACGTGCTCTCGGCGGCGCTCTTCGAGCGGTTCACCTCGCGCGGCGAGGGCGACTTCCAGAACCGCCTCCTCTCCGCGCTGCGCTACCAGTTCGGCGGGCACCTGGAGAAGCCGGCGTCATGAGCGCCAGCTCGTCGAACGGGTCACCCGTGGAGTCCGATGCCCTGGTGTTCTTCGGCATCACCGGCGACCTCGCGTTCAAGAAGATCTTCCCGGCGCTGTACCACATGGCGCGGCGTGGTGTCCTGCACGTCCCGGTGGTGGGGGTCGCCAGCTCGCCCCTCACGCGCCAGCAACTCGTGGCGCGGGCGCGCGCGAGCGTGACCCAGCACGTCGATGCGGTCGACGAACCGGCGTTCGCGACGCTGGCTGCTGCCCTGTCGTACGTGCAGGGCGACTATCGTGAGGACGAGACCTACCGGCAGCTGCGCGTGGCGCTCGGGGATGCGCGTCGCCCGCTGCACTACCTCGCCATTCCGCCGTCGCTCTTCACCGCGGTCGTCGAGGGGCTGGCGGGGGCCGCGTGCGCCGCGGGCGCGCGCGTGGTCCTGGAGAAGCCGTTCGGCCGGGATCTCGACTCGGCCAAGGCGCTCAACGCCACGCTGCACGCGCGCTTCGGCGAGTCGTCGATCTTCCGGATCGATCACTACCTGGGCAAGGAGGCGGTGCAGAACCTGCTCTACTTCAGGTTCGCCAACGCCTTTCTCGAGCCTACATGGAACCGGCAGTACGTGGAAAGCGTGCAGATCACGATGGCCGAGTCGTTCGGGGTCAACGGACGCGGCAAGTTCTACGAGGAGACCGGCGTGGTCCGCGACGTCATCCAGAACCACCTGTTGCAGGTGGTGGGCTTCCTGGCCATGGAGCCGCCGAGCAGCTCGTACTGCGAGGCGCTGCGTGACGAGCAGGCCAAGGTGCTGCGCAGCATTCGCCCGCTGGATCCGGCCGCGGCGGTGCTGGGGCAGTTCCGGGGATATCGCGAGGAGGCCGGGGTGGCGGCCGATTCGCGGGTGCCGACGTACGCCGCCGTCGTGTTGCACGTCGATTCGTGGCGATGGGCCGACGTGCCGTTCTTCATCCGGGCGGGGAAGTCGATGGCGCTCACCGCGACCGAGGTCGTGGTGGAGTACAAGCTCCCTCCCCACGTGGTGTTCCACGAGGCGGCGCCCAGCATGGGGAACTACGTCCGTTTCCGGCTCGGTCCCGACGTGGTGATTGCCCTCGGCGCCAGCACCAAGCGCCCGGGCGAAGGGATGGCCGGGCAGGGGACCGAGCTGTCGGTCGTGCGGCAGCGCGATGCCGACGAGATGGACGCCTACGAGCGCCTGCTGGGCGATGCCATGCGCGGCGACGCGACGCTCTTCGCGCGCCAGGACGCGGTGGAGGCCGCCTGGCAGGTGGTCCAGCCCCTCCTCGTGGGGACAAACTCGCCGGAGCTGTACGACGAGGGGAGCTGGGGACCGGCGAGCGCCGACGCGCTCGTCGCCGCCGTGGGCGGATGGAGCAATCCGGCGTGAAGGTGCTGGTACTCGACGTCGGCGGGACGCACGTCAAGGTGCGCGCATCCGGCCGCGCCGGAGTGGTGAAGCTCGACACCGGCCCGACGTTCACTCCGCCGATGCTGGTGTCGGCGGTGCGCGAGGCCACGGCCCGCTGGCGGTTCGACGCGATCTCGATCGGCGTCCCTGCGCCGGTGCGGCATGGGGAGATCGTGCGCGAGCCGGTCAACCTTGGCGACGGGTGGGTCGGGTTCGACTTCGCCGCCGCCTTCGAGGGCCCCGTTCGTGTGGTCAACGACGCCGTGATGCAGGCGCTTGGCAGCTACAACGGGGGGCGCATGCTCTTCCTGGGGTTGGGGACCGGCCTCGGGACGGCGCTGGTGGACAATGGCCAGGCGGTCGGGCTGGAGCTGGGGCACCTGCCGTACCGGAAGGGCACGTACGAGGACTACGTGGGCGACGCGGCACGCGAGCGCATGGGGCGCAAGCGGTGGGAACGGCACGTCCACACGATCGCGACACTGATGTACGACGCGCTGGTGTGCGAGAGCATGGTGCTTGGCGGCGGCAACGCGCGCCTGCTCCACGCGTTGCCCCCGCACGCCCGCCTGGGATCGAACGCCGATGCGTTTCCCGGCGGGCTTCGACTCTGGGAGCGGCCGGGTTCGCCCGCGGATCCGCAGGGCTGAAAGCGGGGAGGGGGCGCGACGCGAAGCTGTTGGCGCTCGCTAGTGGATCAGAGCGGCGCCCTCGACCCGCCAGGATTCGCGCAGCCTCGTCGCCCCCTCCTGTCGCGGGAGCCCCAAGGTGAGGGCTGCCGCGTGCCGGGCGGCCGCAAGCAGACACCCAGGCCGGGTCGGAAGGATTCCATCGTCCCTCCCATCCTCGGCACATCGTCCGCAGATTCCATCCCGTCCGCGTTCCGCCACCCAGCTCCGTCCCGCATGCCCCGCCCGCCCGAGCGCTCCCCCGATCCCGCGCGTGCTCCCGTGCCACGCACGACGGGCGAGCGCGACGCGCACATGGACCTCATCGAGCGGATCGCGGGGATCGGGAGCTGGGAGATCGACCTCGTCACCGACCGGATCTTCTGGTCGCGCGAGCTGTGCCGCATCCACGGCGTCACCCCGGAGACGGCACCGCACACGCACGAGCAGTTCCGGGGGATGGTCCACCCCGACGACCTCCCGTTCGTCGATGAAGGGATGTCGGCGCTCGTCCCGGGAGAGCCGGCGACGGCGGAGTTCCGCGTCATTCGCCCCGACGGTGCGGTTCGACTGCTCCAGGCGCACGCCCTCCTGGTGGCGGACGACGAGGGGCGGTACACGCGCGTCCTCGGCACCTCGCTCGACATCACCGAGCGGCGTGCCACCGAACAGGCGCTGCGCGCCTCGGAGAACGCGTACCGCTCGCTCTTTCGCTACGCGTTCGACGCAATGTGGGTGCACGACATCGAGACGGGCGAGCTGCTCGAGCTCAACGAGGCGGCGGTCGAGCTGTACGGCTACACCGCCGAGGAGCAGAAGGTGCGCGGCCTGGCCGGGCTGACGGCGGCCGACCAGGGGTTCACCGAGGAGCGCGCCTGGGAGTACGCGCGGCGCGCGGCGGCCGGCGAGCCGCAGCGCTTCGAGTGGATGGGATACCACAAGAGCGGGACTCCCATCTGGGAGGAGATGCGCCTGACGCGCATCAACATCGGCGGGAAGGAGCGGCTGGTGGCGGCCGCGCGCGATATCAGCGCGCGCAAGGAGGCCGAACTGGCGCAGCGGCGTGCCAACGAGGAGCTGGAGCGCCGCGTCGCCGAGCGGACGGCGGCGCTGGCGACGGAGGTGGCCGAGCGCACGGCGGCGCAGGAGGCGCTGCGGCGGCAGGACGAGCACTTTCGCCGCATCATCGAGAACGCGGCGGATTTCGTGATGACGTGCGACATCACGGGCGCGCTCACCTACGTGGCTCCGTCGTCGATGCGCATCCTGGGCTTTCGCCCGGAGCAGCTCCTCGGGACGCGCCCTTCCGACCTCCTCCACGCCGACGACGTGGCGCGCATCATGCTCGATCTGCAGTGGGTCTTCGCGCATCCGGGCGAGCCCATCACCACGACCTTCCGCATCCGTCACAGGGACGGGAGCTACCGCGTCTTCGAGAACGTGGGGCGCACGATTTCCAACACCAGCGCCGACGACGGCGTCATCGCCTTCGGGCGCGACGTGACCGATCGCGTGCGGGCCGACGAGGCGCTGGCCCGCGCCAAGGAGGAGGCGGAGCGCGCCAACCGGGCCAAGAGCGAGTTCCTGAGCCGCATGAGCCACGAGCTGCGCACGCCACTCAACTCGATCCTCGGCTTCGCCCAGCTGGCCACCCGCGCCGAGATGTCGCCGCAGCAGGCCAAGGGGATTCACCACATCCTCAAGGCGGGGCGGCACTTGTTGCAGCTGATCAACGAGGTGCTGGAGATCTCGCGCATCGAGGCGGGGCGCGAGCGCTTCTCGCTGGAACCGGTGGCGCTTGCTGCCGTGCTGCACGAGACCATCGGTCTCGTGCGCCCGCTGGCCCAGCAGCACCAGGTGCAGCTGCATGAAGGGACGGTCCCCGATGGCGCCTTCGTCCACGCCGATCGGCAGCGCCTGGTGCAGGTGATCCTCAACCTCCTGAGCAACGCCATCAAGTACAACCGCCCCAACGGCGTGGTGCAGCTGGAGTGCGGGCCAGTCGAGGAGGGGGGGTGGGCGATCCGCGTGCGCGACACGGGACGCGGGATCCCGGACGACCAGCTGCACCAGCTCTTTACCCCGTTCGCCCGGCTGGGCGCGGAGCAGACGGAGGTGGAGGGGACGGGGCTGGGGCTGGCGCTGTCGCAGCGGCTGTGCGAGGCGATGGGTGGGGAGCTCACCCTCGAGTCGACCTCGGACGAGGGGAGCACCTTCCGCGTCGAGCTCGATGGCGCGCGCGACCCGGTGCGCGGCTTCGAGGACACGGGGACCTATCCCGTCCCGGCGGCGGGGCAGGACGTGGCAACGCTGCTGTACATCGAGGACAACCTCGCCAACCTCACCCTGGTGGAGGCGATCCTCCAGGCGCGCCCCGGGTGGCGGACGCTCCCGGCGCTGCAGGGACAGCTGGGGGTCGAGCTCGCCCGCGAGCACGTCCCCGACGTGGTCCTGCTCGATTTGCACCTGCCGGACATCGCCGGCGAGGAAGTGCTGCGGCGTCTCCGGAGCGACCCGCGCACGGCGGGCATCCCGGTGGTGGTGGTGAGCGCCGACGCGACCCGCGCCTCGCTGGAGCGGCTGCGTGCGGCCGGGGCAAGCGCCTACCTCACGAAGCCGCTCGACGTCGGTGAGTTCCTCGAGGTCGTGGACCGATTCCTCCCCGGGGGGCAGGGGTGAGCACCACGAGCCACCGCCTTTCGGCGTGCACGATCCTCCTCGTCGACGACGAGGAGGCGAACCTCGACCTGCTCGAGGGGCTCCTCGAGTCGGCCGGCTACTCGCGGCTGGTGCGCACCGACGATGCACGCGAGGTGCTCCCGCTGGCCGAGCGGCATGCGCCGGACCTGGTCCTGCTCGACCTGCACATGCCGCACCGCCACGGGCTCGATCTCCTGGCCGACCTGCGCACCGTCACTCCCCCCGGCGACTATCGCCCGGTCCTCGTCCTCACCGCCGACGTGACGCCGGAGGTGCGCGACCTTGCCCTGTCGCGCGGGGCACGCGACTTCGTCACCAAGCCGTTCGACGCCACGGAAGTCCTGTTGCGCGTGGAGAACCTCCTCGAGACGCGCGTATTGCACCTGGAGGAACGCCGCGCACGGGCGCAGGCGGAGGAGGCCACACGGGAACGCGAGCGACTGCTGGCCGTGGTGGCGCACGACCTGCGCAACCCGCTGGCCGTGGTGTCGATGTACGCGGAGACGCTCATGCTGCAGGGGCTCGCCCCGGGCGAGCGCCCCGGCGACGACGACGCGGCGTGGGGGCGCAAGGCGCTCTCGACGATCCACGCCAACGCGGTCGCGATGCAGCGCCTGGTGGAAGACCTGCTGGATGCCTCGGCCATCCGGGGGGACGGGCTGCGCATCCTTCGCGAGGTCCGGCGCGTGGGCGATACCTTCGAGCGCGCCCGAACGATGCTCTCCCCCCTGGCCGAGTCGGCGGGGGTGGCGCTCGCCTTCGTGGGCGACGAGGCGTCGGCCGAGGCGATGGCCGAGATCGATGACGAGCGCGTGGTGCAGCTCCTCTCGAACCTGGTGGGGAACGCCGTGAAGTTCACGCCCCGCGGCGGCTCGGTGCGGGTGCACTTTTCCGTGCGTGATGACGTGCTGCATTCGTCGGTCACCGACACGGGGCCGGGGTTCGCCGCCGACGAAGTGCCGCACCTGTTCACCGCGTTCTGGACCGGCGCGCGCCGCGACGGGACACGCGACGGGCATGGCGCGGGGCTCGGGCTCTGGATCGCGCGCGGCATCGTGGAGGCGCATGGCGGCGAGCTGAGCGCCCAGTCGACGCCGGGCGCCGGGGCGACGTTCCGTTTCTCATTGCCGCTGGTGGCGCCTCCCACGTACTAACATGTAAGTACGGAGAGTCACGTTTCACCCGGAGTCCAGCTCATGCCCATCCGCATCGTCCGCCTCGGCACCCCGCGCCACCCCAAAGAGGGAGTGCGCATCGGCACGGTGAGGCGCCCCCCCCGTGGCGTTCCCAAGGACCGGTTCGCGTCGCAGGACTGGTACGACGTCTGGTTCCCCAACCTGGCGCCGAGCCTGGAGACGATGAAGCTCGCGCAGTCGGCGACCACACCGGCGCAGTGGTCCGCCTTCGCGCGGAAGTACCGATCGGAGATGTCGCAGCCGGCCGCGCGTCACGACCTGGCGCTCCTGGCGACGCTGTCCCACGCGACGAACTTCTCGGTGGGGTGTTACTGCGAGGACGAATCGCATTGTCATCGGTCGATCCTGCGGACGCTCCTCGCTGACTTGGGAGCGGCGATCGACTGAGTGAAGCGCGGGGCGCGCTTGGCGGGGCCGATGCTCCCCGGGTGAACGCCTGGCGGGCAGAGCCGCTTCCGGTGCACGCAGACTGGGCACGCGCAGCGCCCCCTTGTGGGGCACGGGAGGGGGAGCGAGCGTCAAGCCGATGAGCACGAGCGAACAGCCGGACCCCTCCCGGGGGTTACGCGCTGGCCTCGCGGGTCGCTATGAGATCGAGAGCGAGCTCGGCGCCGGCGGAATGGCGATCGTCTACAGGGCGCGCGACGCGCAGCGTGATCGAGCCGTCGCGCTCAAGGTGCTGCGCCCCGAGCTCAGCGCGGCGACCGGCATCGAGCGATTCGAACGGGAGATTCGCGTCGCTTCACGCCTCGTGCACCCGAACATCCTCCCCCTCCTCGATTCGGGCGTGACGGGGGGACTGCTGTGGTACACGATGCCGCTGGTGGAGGGGGAGACGCTGCGCGCACGACTCGATCGCGAGCGCCAACTTCCGCTCGACGAGGCTCTACAAATCACGGCCGAAGTCGCCGCCGCACTCGGCCATGCGCACGAGCGGGGGATCGTTCATCGCGACATCAAGCCGGAGAACATCCTGCTCGCGTCCGGACATGCCCTCGTCACGGATTTCGGGATCGCGCGCGCCCTGAGCGATACGAATGACCGACTCACGGCGAGCGGGCTCGCCCTCGGAACACCGGCCTACATGAGTCCCGAGCAGTCGGCCGGTGAGCGCGACATCGACGCGCGAAGCGACCTGTACGCGCTGGCGTCGGTGGCGTACGAGATGCTGGCAGGAGAGCCTCCCTTCACCGGCCCTACCGTCCAGGCGGTGATGGCGCGACGACTGTCACAGCCGGCCCCGTCGCTCCGCGTCATCCGTCCCGCCATTCCCGAGGGCGTGGATGCGGCGCTGCGACGCGCGCTGGCGACGACGCCGGCCGATCGCCAGGCGAGCACGGCGGAATTCGTCACGGCGCTGCAGCGCGAGGGGACAGGCGCGGGCGCCAGCGCGGGCATCGCGCGCCCGCGTCGATGGTCACTCGCCGTCAGTGCGGGAGTCCTCGGCGTCGCGGCGCTCCTGGCACTGCAGCTGCCGATGTGGCGGGCGCGCCCGGCGACGGACGGCACGAGCGTGGCGCGCCCTCGTGGCACGGCCGACGCGATCCGCCTCGCGGTGCTCCCCTTTCGGCAGATTGGTGGAGATGCGAGCGATCGCTACCTGGCCGACGGGCTCACCGCCGACGTCGCCTCCGCGCTCGCCAACCTGGGAGGGGTGCGTGTCATCGACCAGGCGTCGGTGGCGTCGCTGCAGGCGAGTGCGAAGGGGGCGCGCGAAATCGGGACGATCCTGCGGATCGATGCTCTCGTCGATGGCGACGTGCAGAAGTCGGGTGAGGCGATCCGCGTGCGCGTGCGGCTCGTCGACCCCGCCAGCGAGGAGGCGAAGTGGAGCCAGGCGTACGATCACACGGCGCGTGACGTCTTCCAGGTCCAGTCGGAGGTGGCGCGCAAGGTGGCCGGGGTGCTCCGGATCCAGCTCGCCGAGCGCGAGTCGCGGACGCTCGAGCGCCCCCCCACGACGAACCCGGATGCGTACGACGCCTATCTCAAGGCGCGCGCCCAGGCGCGCGCGCGGGGCGGACTCGAGCGGCCGGCCCAGGCGGACTCGATCATCGCCAGCCTGACCCAGGCCGTGCGCCTCGACTCCACCTTCGCCCGCGCGTGGGCGCTGCTGGCCTCGACGCTCGTCAGCACGGTCTTCCTCTACGACGCGCCGGCCTCGCGGCTCGACCAGGCGGAGCGCGCCATCGCCATCGCGTTAGGCATCGACTCGAGCGTGGCCAACGCCTGGAAGGCGCGCCACGACCTCGAGTGGAACGCGGTGCGGGGGTGGCACTTCGCCGAGGCGCTCTCCGACGTGCGGCATGCGCTGGCCCTCGAGCCGAGTCTGGTGGAGGGACACAACGGGCTCGGTTCACTCTATTTCCACTACGGCTTTACCGGGAAGGCGCGCGAGGAGCTGGAGGCCAGCCTCTCGCTCGACCCGCGCGACGGCTGTGACGACTCGACGCGCTGCGTGGGCTTCAGCCGGCCGCGCGTGGCGCGCGTCCTGTGGTACGAGCAGAAGTTCGACTCGGCGCTCGCCGTCTATGCGCGCATGCCCTACCTGGGCGGTTTCGTGTGGGAGAAGGCGGTGGTGCTGACGGGTGCTGGCCGGCCCACGGAGGCCATGGCCGTCCTCGATTCGGCGCTGGCAGCGCAGGGGCCGGAGACCGCCGACCGTGCCGCGGCCCGCGCCCTGGCGCTTGCATCGTTAGGACGGCGCGACGAGGCGCTGGTGGCCGTGCGCGCGGCCACGCTGAATCCCGCGAGCCGGTCGCATTCTCACCACTCGCAGTTCACCATCGCCTGTGCCTATGCGAGGCTCGGCCATGCGAAGGAGGCGGTGGCGTGGCTACGCCGCACGGCGGAGAACGGGATGCCGAACTATCCCCTCTTTCGCGACGACCCGAGTCTGAAGGGGCTCCAGGGAGTGGCCGAGTACGAGACGCTCATGGCCGGGCTGAAGCGGCAGCATGAGGCCAACCGTGCGCTCGTGTACGGCGATCGCACGATGTGAGGTCGCCGCGGCGCGCGGGGGGCGGCCGGCCCCGCGTCGGCTGGCGCGCACCGGGGTACCGGGCGATGTTCCCCGCGCCCCGCTGACGGGGCGATGACCATCTCGTCTCTCGATCGCACATGTCGCGCTCCGCTCCCTCCGCGTCGCGCCTGGCGCACGCAGTCGCCCTCACGCGCGCCGTCGCGCACGCCCTCGCGCGCGTCGTCGCGCACACCCTCGCGGTCGCCCCAGCGCTCGCCCTCGCGCTCCCCATCGCTTCCGCGCTCGCGCAGGCACCCGCCCGGCCGGCCAGCCGCGCCGCGCTCCCGCTGGAGGAGGCGCGCCGCCTGCGGCTCACCACCACGAAGGGGTCGTGGATGTCGGTGGACGTGAGCCCCGATGGCCAGCGCATCGTCTTCGACCTCCTCGGCGACCTCTATGCGCTCCCCATCGCGGGCGGGGGAGCGACCCGCCTGACGAGCGGGATGGCGCACGACGCGCAGCCGCGCTGGAGTCCCGATGGCCAGCGCATCGCCTTCATCAGCGATCGCAGCGGGGGGAACAACCTCTGGGTGATGTCGGCCGACGGGCGCGACACGGTGCAGCTGTCGAAGACGTCCGACGACCTGTACGTCTCGCCCGAGTGGACCCCCGACGGGAAGTACGTCGCGGTGACGCGGTCGGTCGCTGGCGGGGCGCCCAAGCTCTTCCTCTACCACGTGGACGGCGGGGCCGGGATCCAGGTGATCCGCGACCCCGCCCCGATGGCGGCGATCGGGGCGACCTTCACCCCGGACGGGCGCCACATGTGGTACGCCACGCGCCAGGGGACCTGGACGTACAACGCGATCTTCCCCCAGTACCAGCTGGCCACATGGGACCGTGAGCTGGGGACGGCGACGACGATGACCGCGCGCTACGGCTCGGCCTTCCGCCCGGCGATTTCACCTGACGGGAAATGGCTCGCGTACGGGAGCCGCTACGAGGAGAAGACCGGGCTGAGGATCCGCGACCTGGCCACGGGTGAGGAGCGCTGGCTCGCCTACCCGATCCAGCGTGACAACCAGGAGGCGATGCTCGAGACCGACGCCCTGCCGGGCTACGACTTCACCCCGGACGGCACGGCGATCGTGATCAGCTACGGCGGCGAGATCTGGCGCGTCCCGGTGGATGGGAGCGCGGCGGCTCGCATCCCGTTCAGCGCCGAAGTCGACGTGGCGATCGGGCCGGAGGTGAAGTTCCAGTACCCGATCGACGACACCCCGACCCTCGTCGCCTCGCAGATTCGCGACGCCGTCCCCTCCCCCGACGGGAAGCGCGTCGCCTTCTCCGCGTTGGGCGACCTGTACGTCATGGACCTCCCCAGCGGCGAGCCGCGCCGGATCACCAGGGGCAGCGAGGGGGAGTATCACCCGGCGTGGTCGCCGGATGGCCAGTGGGTGGCGTACGTGACGTGGTCGAATGACGGCGGACACCTCTACAAGGTGCGCGCCGACGGACGCGCGCAGCCGGTGCGCCTCACGCGCGAGGCGGCGACGTACTACGCGACGCAATGGTCGCCTGACGGGGCGCGCATCGTGGCGATGCAGGCCGATGCGCGCGAGCTGCGCGAGACGCTGCAGCGCTTTGGCGGGGGCCAGGCGGCGCGCTTCGTCTGGATCCCTGCCGAGGGGGGCGCGGTGACGCGCGTCCGCGCCGCCGGCGGGTTGGGCGATCCCCACTTCACCAGCGACGCGACGCGCATCTTCGCGTACGGCGGGAGCCAGGGGCTGGTCTCGTTCCGGTGGGACGGCACCGACCTGCGGCAGCACGTGCGGGTGACGGGCCAGGGGCAGCCCGGCGCCCCCAATCCGCCTAACGCCAGCACGGTGCGGATGGCGCCGCGGGGCGACCTGGCGCTGGCGCAGGTGGGGGCCGACTTCTACGTCGTGACGGTCCCCGTGGTAGGAGGGCAGGTCCCGGTCATCTCGGTGGCGACCCCGGACAACGCGCCGACGCCGGTGCGACGCCTCTCCGACATCGGCGGGGAGTTCCCGGCGTGGCAGGCGAACGGGCGCGTGGTGCACTGGTCGATCGGGAATGCGCTGGTGACGTACGACCTCGACCGCGCGAGGGCCTTCGACGACTCGGTGCGTGCCGCGCGGCGAGCGGCGGGAGCGACGCCGGCGCCGGCAGCGGGAGACAGCGCTCGGCGCGGTGTGGCGCGAGACAGCGTCGCCACCTACAAGCCGACGGAGGTGCGGATCCGCGTGACCGGGACCCGCGACATCCCGCGCGGCTCGGTCGTGCTGCGCGGCGCCAGGGCGATCACCATGAAGGGGCACGAGGTGATCGAGGACGCCGACGTGGTGGTGCGCGACAATCGCATCGCGGCCGTGGGGAAGCGTGGCAGCGTTGAGGTCCCGCAGGGCGCCCGCATCATCGACGTCACGGGGAAGGTGATCATCCCCGGCTTCGTGGACACGCACGCGCACTTCCGCCATTCACCCGACATCCACACGGCGCAGCCGTGGGCGCTCCTCGCCAACCTGGCGTACGGGGTCACGACGACGCGCGATCCGCAGACGGGGACGACCGATGTCCTGAGCTATGCCGACCGCGTGTCGACCGGGGAGCTGGTGGGGCCGCGGATCTACTCCACCGGCCCGGGGGTCTTCGCGGCGGAGCGCATCCGGTCGCTGGAGCAGGCGCGGAACGTCCTGAAGCGCTACAGCGAGTACTACGACACCAAGACGATCAAGATGTACGGGGCGGGGAACCGCCAGGTACGGCAGTGGATCATGATGGCGGCCCGGGAGCTGCGGCTGATGCCCACCACCGAGGCGGGGCTGGCGTACCGCACCAACATCACGATGGCGATCGACGGCTACCCGGGCGTGGAGCACAACCTCCCCATCACCCCGCTGTTCGACGACGTCCTCGCGCTCTTCGCCGCGTCGGGGACCGTCTCCACGCCGACCCTGTTGGTGACGTACGGCGGACCGTGGGCGGAGAACTACTACTACACCAAGGAGAACCCCAACAAGGACGTCAAGCTGCGCCGCTTCACGCCCGACGACGACCTCGATGCGAAGACGCGACGCCGCGGGCAGGGGGCCGGCGGCTCACCGGGGCCGGCCGGGTGGTTCCTCGACGAGGAGTACCACTTCCAGGAGCACGCCGGGGTCATCCGCGACCTGATTGCGGCTGGCGGAAAGGCGGGGATCGGGAGCCACGGCCAGCTGCAAGGACTCGGCTACCACTGGGAGCTCTGGACGGTGGCATCGGGCGGGCTGTCCAACCACGACGCGCTCCGGGTCGCGACCATCATGGGGGCCGAGGCGCTGGGGCTCGACCGGGACCTGGGGTCGCTGGAGCCGGGGAAGCTCGCCGACCTCCTCGTCCTCGACGGCGACCCGCTGGCCAGCATCCGCAACAGCAACACGGTGCGTCAGGTGATGCGGAACGGGCGGCTGTATGACGGGAACACGCTCGACGAGGTGTGGCCGCGGCAGCGCTCGCTCCCGCCGCAACCCTGGCGCCAACCGGCGCCGCAGGTCAACGCGGGGGTGCGGCCGTAGGCAAGGCGGGCACCCGGGCGCTCCCGCGCCGTTTCACCATCGCCACGACGCTGTCGGCCAGGATCCGCAGACCGCGCTCGGGGGCGGTGGGGCTGGCGGCGATGGGGCCGATCGCGCCGATGACCTCGCCGGCCCGGGTGTCGATCAGCTCGGCGAGGAGGGCGAGCTGCCCCCCCTCCCGATAATACGCCCCGGTGACGGCAAGCCCGGCGTGCGCCCGTTCCACCAACGCGCGCGTGGCGCGCTGCAGCGTGGAATCGGCGGCCGGGAGGCGCGGGCGCTGGCGCGAGCCTAACGACATGGTGGCGTTGATGACCTCCAGCCCCTGCTCGCGCGACAGCGCCGCGGTGATGAGGTCGCCGGCGACCGTCCCGATAGGGGTGAGCACCGGGTCGCCGGTGTCGTTGGAGAGGTCGGCGACGACGACGCGGTCGGGGTCGAGGTACACGGGGGCCAGCACCCGCCAGGTGCCGACGGCGATGGCCAGCACCGCGAGGACGAGGGCGACGAGGGTGCGCCTCCGCACCGCTCGCGCCGCGAGGCCCCCCGGCGTGGGAAGGGCATCCAGGGCCGCCACGAAGGCGCCGATGCTCGCGAATCGCTGCTCCGGATCGGCCTGCGTCGCGCGGGCGATCACCGCATCCAGTTCGGCGGTGACGTCGTCCCGCATCCCGGCCATCGGCGGAAGCGGATGCTCGAGGCGCTGGCTCAGGAGTGTTGCCGCCGACTCGGCGGTGAAGGGGAGGTGTCCGGCGAGCATCTCGTAGAGGACCATCCCCAGCGCGTAGACGTCGCTGCGCGGGTGCACCGGGGCATCGCCGAACAGGCTTTCCGGCCCCACGTACGGGAGGGTCCCGACCACGCTCCCCACGGAGGTGAACCGCTGGGCGTTCCACAGGCTTGCCACGTGCTGCGGCGAGCTGCGCCGCGTGATGGAGTCGACCGGCGCGCTGATCCCGAAGTCGGTGAGGACGGCGTGCCCCGACTCGACGAGGATGTTCTCCGGCTTCACGTCGCGATGCACCCAACCGCGCTCGTGCAGGTACGTGAGCGCCTCGCCGACCTCGTGCACGAGGCGAAGGGCCTCGCCCAGCGGGACCGGACCGCGGTCGATCACCGCGCGGAGCGGCTCGCCGTGCGCGACGGGCATCACCGCGAACGGGCGGCCGTCGGCGAGCACGCCCGAGTCGTAGAGCGGGAGGATGTGCGGATGGCGCAGCCCGGCGGCGACCCTGATCTCCTGCGCGAAGCGCTCGGCCGCGCTCTCCAGGCGCGATTCCTCGCGGAGGACCTTGAGGGCCACCTCGCGCGCGTGGCGCTCGTCGCGCGCGCGATAGACGACCGAGTGTCCCCCGGCGCCGAGGACTCCCTCGACCACGAGGCCGCGCTCGACGAGCGCGGGGTCGGCGCGCATGCCGATGGGGACCGCGTCGGTTTGCGTTGTGGTGATGCCCGCGCTATCCGGCGATGTCACGAGAGCGGAACGATCCAAGGGGACGGCGGGGGGAGGTGGACGACGTCGCGGCCAACGGCACCCGGGTGAATCATCGCCGAGGTTCCTGTCGTGACGATTAACGCGGCACCGGCGACGGCGGGGCGTTAACGAGGGCGTAAGGGGTGGGGTGGGAGATTGGACGCTGTGGGGGTGGCGGTCACCGCCGCCCCTCCAGTCCCAAACGACGGAGCGCAACCATGTCACGATTCTTCACCCACCCCGTCTTCCTGGTCGCGACCGGGGGGATCGTCCTGGGCGCGGCAGGGGCGTTGACGCTTGCCCCGAGCCGTCAGTTGCATGCAACGGCCCTCCCGGCCGCGGCGTCGCCGCGCGACCTCCCGGCGGCGGTCGCCCTCAGCGACGCGGTCGTCGCCGCGGCGGCGAGCGTCAAGCCGAGTGTCGTCTACATCACGGCCGACGTCCCGGCGTCATCCCCGGTCCCCGTGGTCGACGGGGCGATCCCGCCGGAGTTCCGCCGCTTCTTCGGATTGCCGCCCATGAACGGCGAGCGGGCGCCGGCGCCACGGGTGGAGCGCGCCCGCGCCTCGGGGTCGGGGTTCGTGGTCTCGACCGACGGCCACATCCTGACCAATGCGCACGTGGTCAACGGGGCCACGCGCGTGCGCGTGCGGCTGCTGGACCGGCGCGAGTTCCCGGCCACCATCGTCGGCGTGGACAGCGAGACCGACGTGGCGCTGCTCAAGATTGCGGCTGACGACCTGGTCCCGGCCGAGCTCGGGACGAGCGACTCGGCGCAGGTGGGCGAAACCGTCCTGGCCGTCGGCAACCCGCTGGGCGAGGAGCTGACCTTCACGGTGACCGAGGGGATCGTGAGCGCCAAGGGACGCTCGCTCCGCCTCCCCAACAGCAACGACCGCTCCATCCAGGACTTCATCCAGACCGATGCCGCCATCAACCCCGGGAACTCCGGCGGGCCGCTGGTGGACCTGCGGGGGCGCGTGATCGGGATCAACAGCGCCATCGCGAGCGGGACGGGCTACTACACCGGCTACGGCTTCGCCGTCCCCATCGACCTGGCGCGCAAGGTGATGCAACAGCTGATGGACCACGGCCACGTGGAGCGCGCAGCGCTCGGGGTGCAGGTGCGCAATAGCGATGCGAACGATGCGCGGTGGGCGGGGCTCGACCATCCGCAGGGGGTGGTGGTGGCCTCGCCGCCGGCGCCGGGGTCGGCCGCGGCGCGCGCGGGGCTGCGGGAGGGGGACCTGATCGTCGGCGTCGACAACACGCCGGTGGACTATGTGGCCCAGCTGCAGGAGCGGGTCGGCTTCCATGCCCCGGGCGATGTCGTGGTGCTGGACGTCAGGCGCAAGGGGGGTGAGCGCCGCTGGGTCCGGGTGACGCTGGCCCGGATGGGCGAGGCGGTCGCCAAGGCCGACGAGGCCACGAAGAACGGGCGTGACGAGGGGGTGGAACGCTCCGAGGGCGAGACCCGGCTCGGGATCACGGTGGCGCCGACGAGCGACGCGCGCGCCGGCGACGACTTGCAGCTGCCGAGCGACGTCGGCGGGCTCGTGGTGACCGGGATCGAGCCCGGGAGCGACGCCGAGTCGCACCTGCTGGCGCCCTCCGACAACGGGGTCGACGTGCTGCTGAGCGTGAACGGCGTCCCGACGCGCACGCGCGACGACGTCCGCAAGGCGCTCGCCGGGCTCACCCCTGGTGATGTCGTGAGCCTCGAGGTCTATAACTCGGCAGCGAGGACGCGCCGGGTGGAGCGGGTCCGGCTCTCCGACGGCCGGTAGCCCGCCGTGCCTGCCGGGGGCGGGACACCTTGAGGTGGCGGGGCTCGTGAAGTACACCTTCACCTTCACGAGCCATGCCCCCCTCGTCGCCCGTCCCCCGCCCGTCGCTTTCCCTCCTCGTCGCCCTCTGGTCGATCCCGGCCCTGCTGGCGACGATCGAGACGGTCGTCTTCTCGCGCATGGGGGCGCGCCCGCTGTCGTTCGCGCGGGCCTTCCTGACGCAGGCGCCCGGATGGTATGCGTGGGCGCTCCTGACGCCCGTGGTCCTGCGGCTGGGAAGCCGCTGGCGCGCCTGTCGTCCGGTGCGTCCGGCGGCGGCGGCGTTACACCTGCTGTCGGCGACGGCCTGCGCCGCGCTGGTGGCCGTGGTCAACGCCGCCGTCAACCACGTCCTGCGCCCCTCGCCGTACTCGTTCCCCGTCTCGGTCCGCAACTGGTTCCTGGGGGGGCTCCCGGCCAGCGTCGTGGCCTACTTCGGGATCCTCGCCATCGGCTACCTGCTCTTCGCGACGCTCGAACTGCGCGAGCGCGAGCGCGACGCGGCACGGCTCGAGGCGCAGCTGAGCGAGGCGCAGGTGCACGCCCTCCGCATGCAGCTGCAGCCACACTTCCTCTTCAACGCCCTCAACGCGGTGATGGCGCTCATCCGCGACCGGTCCAACGACGAGGCCGTGCGCGCGCTGGCGCAGCTGAGCGACCTCCTGCGCGGCGCGCTGCGCGACCCCGCGCACGAGGTGACGCTGGCGCAGGAGCTGGCGTTCATCGGGCGCTACCTCGACATCGAGCAGTTGCGCCTGGGCGACCGGCTGCGGGTCGCGATCGAGGTCCCCGACGACCTGGGGTCGGCCCCGGTGCCGACGTTCGTGCTGCAGCCCCTGGTGGAGAACGCGATCAAGCACGGCGTGAGCCAGGCGCGCGCGGGAGGGACGGTGCGCATCTCGGCGTGCGCGGAGGGCGACACTCTTCGGCTCGTGGTGGCCAACGACGGCCCGGCGGTCTCGGCGACGGCGGGAGGGACCGGGGTCGGGGTCGCCAATACGCGGGCGCGATTGCAGCGCTTGTACGGCGCGGGCGGGACCCTCACGCTGGCGACGCCGCCGGGGGGAACGGGGGCAGTGGCCACCGTCACCCTCCCCTTCCGGCGCGGCGCATGACGATCCGCGCCCTCGTCGTCGACGACGAGCCGCTCTCGCGCCGGGCCATGCGGCAGCTCCTGGCCGCGCACCCCGACGTGGAGGTGATCGCCGAGTGCGGCGATGCGGTCGAGGCGCGCGCGTGGATGGCGACGGATGCGCCGGACGTCGTCTTCCTCGACATCCGCATGCCGGGCATGAGCGGGCTGGAGCTGGCCGCGGGGCGTGAGGCGGGGCGCCCCCTGGTCGTCTTCGTGACCGCGTACGAGGCGTTCGCGCTCCCCGCCTACGACGCGGAGCCCGTGGACTACATCACCAAGCCGGTGGTGCAGGATCGGCTCGATCGCGCGGTGGCCCGGGTGCGCGAGCGGCTCGGCGCGGAGGCGACGCGCCCCGGGCGCCACCTGGTGGCGCGCGTGCGCGACCGCGACGTGATCGTGCGGCTCGACGAGGTGGACTATATCGAGGCCGATGACGTGTACGCGGCGGTGCACGCCGGGGGGAGGAAGCTTCTCGTCAGGCGGGCGCTCGAGGCGCTCGAGCGCGAGCTGGATGCGCGCTTCGTGCGCGTGCACCGCGGCTACATCGTGCGCCTCGACCGGGTGATGGCGGTGCGGGTGCGTCCGGGCGGCAAGCGCGAGCTGCAGCTGGCGGGCGGGGCGGCGATCCCGGTGAGCCGGCGCCGCTGGGACGACGTGGACGCGGCCCTCCGCGCGCGCGCGATCGGCTGAGCCACGCCGGCCGTTCGCGACACGGCATCGACCGTTCGCGACACGGCGTGCATCCGCGGGAACCGGAGGGCGTAGGTTGCGCGTGCCCAACCCCGAGGAGCCATGCACCGCCACCGACTGATCTTCGCCGCGGCCGTCATCGCCGCGTCTGCTGCCGTTTCCCGAGGCGCCGTCGCGCAGCGCGCCGATGCCGCCGCACTGGTCCGCCAGGCGCAGGCGGCCATCGGGGGCGAGGCGATTGCCCAGGCCCGCGCCGTGGCCACGACGGGCGTCATGCACGAGTACATGATCGGCAACGCCGAGCGCCCCGAGGGGCCCTGGCGCGTGTCCTACAGCCGCTTCACCGAGCTCCGGCCGGCGGGCGGCACCCGCCTGCGGCGCACCGAGGTATCGCTGGGCGCCGCCGGGAACTCGCCCGAGCGCATCACCCTCCTGACCGACAGCGTCGTGACCCTCAGGCAGGGGACGAACGAGATGCCCGCGCTCCCGATGTTCCACGACGACCTGTCGGCGTACGTGGCGATGCATCCCGACCGCGCGCTGCAGCTGGCGGCGGCATCCGCCGCGCTCCGGCTCGAGCGCCCCGTGGTGCGGCACGGGGTGGTGCACGACGTCGTGTCGTTCCCGTGGGAGGGGCGGCGGATGTCGATCGAGCTCTCGCGCGACTCGCACCTGCCGGTGGCGGTGGAGCTGCATGGCGAGTTCGCGCACGACTTCCGCCGCGCCCCCTTCGGCGACGTGCGCCTGCGCGCGGACTACGACAACTGGACGGCGGAAGCCGGCGAGGTGTGGTGGCCCCATCAGTACCGCGTCACGCTCGACGGCGAGCTGCTGCGCGACATGACCATCGCGACCGTCGCCCTGGAGGCGGCCGAGCTGCCGGCCGGCCTCTTCGTCGTCTCGGACTCGCTGCGCGCCCTGTACCGTGACAACGCGCGCAACAGCCCCCCCAACTTCGCCTTCGGAAGTCGCGGCGAGCCGGAGGAGCTGCGCGAGGGGATCATCCGGATGCGCGACTTCTGGACGATGACGGCCGTGCGCCAGGACGACGGGATCATCCTGTTCGAGGCGCACCTCACGGGACGGTACCTGGGCCAGGTGCTCGACTACCTCGCGGCGAAGTATCCGGCGCTCCCGGTGAAGGCGATCGTGATGTCGTCGGATCCGTGGGCGCACGTGGGTGGGGTGCGCGAGGCGGTGGCGCGCGGCATCCCCATCTACGTCCACGCGCGCAGCATCCCGTTCCTGACGCGGGTGGTGAAGTCGTCGCACGCCTCGCATCCCGATCGCCTGCAGCGCGCGCCGCGCGCGCCGCGGTTCATCCCCGTCAACCGCAGGACCGTGATCGGGACGGGGACCAACCGGATCGAGCTCCATCCCGTCGGGGGGGCGTACGCGGAGCGGATGGTGATGGCGTATTTCCCCGGGCACAAGCTGCTGTACGGCTCGGACCTCGTCTTCGCCGACCGCCAGCAGAAGGGGTACTTCCGGACGCCGGCGATCGAGCTGCGGCGGGCGGTGGCGCGCGAGGGGTTGCCGGTCGATTCGCTCTTCTCCGTCCAGGCGCGGCCGGCGATCGCGTGGACGGAGTTCGTCCCCGCGCCACGTTAGGCACCACGTGAGGCACCGCGTGAGACATTGCGTGAGGCACCGCGCCAGGCACCGCGTGAGGCACCGCGTGAGGCGGCCCGTCGGGTCGAGGGTGGGAGCGCCGGAACCGTGACGTGTGCCGTGCGCCGGCACGGGCTAGTATGCGCGTGCCGGTCGCACCGGCGCCAACATCGGGCGCACCCCAGCCAGTGCGCCGCTCCACAGCGACGGCTGCTCGGGGTCGGCGAAGACCGTGGCGAAGTCGCCGGGGGTGAAGGCGCGCGCGAGCCGCGCCGCATACGTCTCGCGCAGCAGGCGCTGGTAGTGCGCCACGTCGTAGTCGCGCGGGTCGGGAGGGGCGTGCTCGTCGGCGTCGTGCTCGCGTACCACGCCCCCGTGTCCCGTGGCGGTGCGATAGATCCGCACGCGCTCGCCCACGTTCCAGGTCGCACGCCCGCTGGCGAGCATCGCCTCGTACGCCAGTTCGCGCCGCCGGTCACGCACGGCGTGGTACTCGGCGGGCGACTTGGTGAGGCGGACGCGGGACGACACCTCGCGTGTCTCGTACCGGCGCTCACGCAGGCGCGCCGCCGTCGACAGGTACTCGGCGCGCACCCCCTCGACGTCGCCGCGAAGCAGCGCCGCGATGGCACGTCGCAGGAAGTCCATGGCGAAGGGCTCGGTACGGCTCGAGCGGAAGGCGACCCCGCGCAGGTGGAGCGTCCCGGCGTAGGTGAGGAGGGCGTAGTTCTTGGGTTCGTGCGAGAGCATGGCGGCGTAGCGCCCCTCGAACTCCAGCTGCACGCGTGGCGGGAGGAGGGCGGCGACCTCGGCGACCACGCGCCGCTCGTCGTCCTCGCGCCATCCCTCGGGGACGGCGAAGTAGACGCCGTCGGTGTCGGCCTCGAGGAGGGTGACGCCGCGCGCCGCCAGCTCGCGGCACAGGAGCTCGAGCAGCTCGCGCCCCCGCCGCGTGACCTCGTTGGCCGCCCGCACGTCGGCAAACCGGGTCAGGCCTCCGCCAGCCGCAAGGTATCCGTAGGCGGAGTTGACGACGATCTTCATCGCCGCCGATACCGCCTCGTGGGTGAAGCGTTCGGCCGACCCGGCCGGGGCCTGCCGCGCCAGGGCCTTGGCCTCCAGTCGCTGGGTCACGAGGGCGTCGACGAGGGTGAGGAGCGCCCGCAGGTGGTCGCGCGCCGGGCCGATGCGATAGGCGCGCATGAGCGACGGGTACAGCGAGGCCACGTCGGCCTTGACCACGCGATGGGCGACCCCGGCGGCGAACAGGTGCAACGCGGCGCCGGTGTGCTCGATGGGCGACGCCGGCGCATGCGCCGGGAGGGCCACGCCGGCGCGCAGGTAGGCGCGCACCAGGAGCGGATCGATGACGCCGGTGGCGGCACCCGCGTCGGCCACGCGCTCGTATCGGCGCGGCACCATGCGGGCGAGGGCGAAGGCCGCCCCGCCCAGGAGGCGGGCGAGCCCCTCGACCTCCTCGACATCGCTGGCCGCATAACGACGCACTCGGCCGGGGTCCTGCTGGTAGACGGCGAAGATGCGGTCGCCCCGGATCTCCACCCGGTCGTCGCGCGCCAGCCCGAAATGCCGGGCCACCGCCTTGAGGCCGTGGCCCGGCAGGTCGCGCGACGAGAAGTCGTGCCGCCGGACGGCGTCGAGCGTGTCGATGAGCTCGCGCCCGGGAATCACGTACCGGATGCGCTGCCGGGTGGCACCGCCTGCCGCGGCGCCGCTGGCCATGGCGCCGCGCATGGCCGCCCGCTCGCGAAGGCCCGGGGCGCCGATGCGCCCCAGCGCCAACGGGACGCGAAGTCTCCGCGAGCGCTCGGCCAGGAAGGGGAGGTCGAAACCGTGCAGGTTGTGGTTCTCGATGACGTCGGGGTCGGCGGCGGCGATCGTCGCCACCAGCTGCCGGATGAGCGCCGCCTCGCCGGCGTCGTCGACCGTCGGCGCCTCGAGCAGCCTCGTTGCCCCTGACGGCAGCCGCACCGCGGCCATGAAGATCCGGTCGCGTCCCGGGTCGAGTCCCGTCGTCTCCAGGTCCACCTGCAGGCGTTGCAGCCGCTCGAACGGGAGGTCGCGAAAGTAGCTGCGCCCCGTCGCCACCAGGTATTGCTCCTCGGGCGGGAGGAGGAGCAACGCCCCGTCCCCCAGTTCGCGCACGTGTCGCAGGGGATGCCCCAGGCGCCTGGACGCTCCGTGCAGCACCGCGTTCGTCAGCGTCGCCAGGCTCCGGGCGCGCAGCAGGTAGCGCAGCTCACCCGCGCCGTCCAGTTCGCGCCACGTCACCGCATCGGGCCCGCGCCCCCGGCGCGGAATCGCGCCGCCCGACGGGACGAGCCGGTCGCCCAGGTGGCGCACGTCCTCCAGGTGGGAAACGAGGAGCCACGGTCGAAAGGCCACCGATTCGCGCACCAGTTCGCCGCCGTCGGGCAGTCGGCGCCAGAGCGTGATGCGCCCGTCGGCCTCGCCCCACACCGAGACGATGCCCGGCGTGTCATCCCATCCCCACAACCAGTCGTCGCGCGATCGAGTCACTCGCTCGTCGCCCCGTCATCGCCGCCGAAGGGGGTGCGGTGGCCCAAGGTGCACACGGTGGGATGGCGAACGCCTGCGCGTTCGCCGCTCCCCTCGACGCGCGGCGGCTGGGCGGAGGCGGGTGCCGCGACCGTGGCGGCGACGAGCGCACCGCGCAGCGCGGCGGTCCGGAAGTGCGGCATGGCGAGGAAGCGGCGGAATGGACTCCGAATGTATGGTGCGGGAATGCGCGCGCCACCGCTGGCCGATGGCGCGACACGCCAGCACTTTATCCCAGGCATCGTCCCGGCGTTCGAGGTTCCGCGCCACGATGCCACATCCCGAGAACGCGGCTCCGGTCGCCGCCACCGTCGCTCCCATGCCACGCTCGACACGCCGACTCCACGTCTTCCTCGCGATCGCCCTGATGGCCGTCGCGCCCGCTCGCCACGCCCTGGCCCAGGGGGGCGCCGACGCTCCGTTCATCGGCGTCCGCGTCGACCAGGACCGCAACAAGGTCCTCCTCGAGATCACCCCCGAGCGGCTGGGGAAGGATTTCCTGCACCAGAGCGTCCTGGCGACGGGCGCGGGCGTCCCGGCGCTCGGGCTCGACCGCGGGCAGACCGGGGCGAGCGTGGTGGTGCGGCTGGAGCGCCGCGGCAAGCGCGTGGTGATGGTGCGCGACAACTACCAGGCGCGCGCGTTAGGCGCCGACCCTGCCGGACAGCGGGGCGCCGCCGAGGCGTTCCCGACCACCGTGGTCGCCGCCTTCCCCATCGAGTCGGAGGCAAACGGCGTCCTGGTCGCCGACGCGACCGCGCTCTTCCTGAGCGACACGTACGGCATCGCCGAGAGCATCAGGCGTTCGCAGCAGGGGAACGGGCGAGTGGACGCCAATCGCAGCTGGATCGACCCCTCGCGCACCAGGGCGTTCCCGCGCAACACGGAGATCCACGCCGTCCTGACCTTCGCGGTGGACAATCCCGGCTTCGCGCTGCGCCGCGCCGCCCCCGATGCCGCCTCGCCGACCTTCGAGGTGCACCACTCGCTGGTGGCCCTCCCCGACACGCAGGGGTTCCGCCCTCGCCAGGCCGACTCGCGCGCGGGGCTCTTCGGGCAGCAGTTCAACGACTTCGGGCAGGGATTGGACGGGACCTATCGCGCCGGCTATGCGGCGCGCTGGCGCCTGGTGCCGAAGGACCCGGCCGCCTACCTGCGCGGCCAGCTCACGGAGCCGGTGCAGCCGATCGTCTACTACCTCGACCCCGCCATCCCCGAACCCTACCGCTCGGCGTTCCGCGAGGGGGGGATGTGGTGGAACAAGGTCTTCGAGGGGGCTGGGTGGAAGAACGCCTTCCAGGTGCGCGACCTCCCGGCCGGGGCCGACCCGATGGATGCACGCTACAACATGATCTACTGGGTGCATCGCAACCTTCCCGGACCGAGCGTGGGGCCGTCGCTCGGTGACCCGCGCACCGGCGAGATCCTCCGGACGGTGGTCCGCATGGACGCCTGGCGCTCCCTGGTCGACTACAACATCTATGCAGGGCTCGTCCCGGCGGCAGGGCCGTCGGGGCTCAATGTGAGCGCCGAGGACTTCGCGATGATGCGGCGCCGCCAGCATGTGGCGCACGAGATCGGCCACACGCTGGGGATGTCGCACAACTACATCGCCCACACCCAGGGACGGTCGAGCGTGATGGACTATCCCTTCCCGCTCATCACGGTGGACGCGCGCGGCACCCTCGACCTGCGCCAGGCCTATGCGCCGTTTGCCGGGGCGTGGGACTCGCTGGCCATCCGCTACGGTCACACCTGGTACCCGGACGCGGCGAGCGAGCGGGCGGGACTCGCGAAGATCATCAAGGAGATGCTCGATCGCGACGTTCGCTTCGTCGCCGACCAGGATGCCGATGCGACGGGATCGATCCCCGAGGTGACGCGCTGGGTCGAGGGGAAGACGATGTTCGACGCCGTCGAGCGGACGAGCACGGTGCGCCGCATCGCCATCGACAAGTTCGACGAGCGCGCCCTCGAGCCCGGCGAGCCGATGTATCTGCTCAACATGCGCTTCGCGCACGTCTACCTGCATCACCGCTATTCGCTGGAAGGGCTGGTGAAGTACGTGGGCGGGATGGACTATCGTTATGCGATGCGCGGTGACGGGCAGGCACCGACGACCATCCTCCCCGCCGAGTCGCAGCGCCGGGCGCTGCGGATGGCGCTCGACGCCCTCGAGCCCGCGGAGCTGCAGGTCCCGGAGCGCGTGATGAGGCTCATCCCCCCCGTCCCCTACGGCGGCGACCAGTCGTTCGAGTGGATCGGGTCGGCGGGAGGCCCCGCCTTCGACCAGATCTCGCTGGCCGGCGGGCTGGCCACCGAGGTGATCGAGGGGGTGCTGCATCGCGAGCGGCTGGCGCGCGTGGCGCAGTTCGCCGCGCGTGACCGCGGGCTCCCCACCCTGGACGAGGTGCTGAAGACGGTCGTCGACCGCACGTGGGGGGCTGCGCCTGACGGGGAGCCGGCGGCGCAGGTGCTGCGGCGCACGGTACAGCGCGTCGTGCTCAACACGCTGCTCGACCGCGCGGGTGACAAGCAGGCGCTCGCCGAGGTGCGCCAGGCGGCGGAGTGGCAGCTGCAGCAACTCGACGCCCGGATGGCGGCCATGAGCGGGGGGAGCGTCGGCGACCAGGCGCTGCGGGCCAGCGCCCGGCGCGAGATTGCCCGCTACTTCGCCGGGGAGGACGATCCCGCCGCCCGTTCGCGGTTCGCCGTGATCCCGCTCCCGTGGCCCTGATGCGATCCTCGTACGCGGCGCGGTGGCCGTGATCGCCCGGCCGCGGCGCTCGACGGGCGTTGCGGCTGGGCCCGGTTGCACCCGTATGGTGCGATTCTTGAGTAGGCGTTAAGGTCTGGCGCTGCGCCTTCGGGTGCACCGCCGACCTTCACCACCGGACCCCTGAACCGAGACCCCATGCGCCGCATCGTACTCACCGGACTCGCCCTGCTGCTTGCCGCATGCCAGGATTCGCTCCCCACGGTGCCGGTCGACACGCCCGCCCTCCTCGCGGGGCTCGGGGCTCCGGTCGAGGTGACCGTGCAGCGCGTCCCCATCGACATCACGGTTGCGGGGCCGTGCATCAGCGAGACGCTCGCCGTGCGCGGATCGCTGAACGTCACTACGCGCATCTGGGGGAGTGTCGACGTGCTGCGCATCAAGTCGCACCTCAACGGCAACCTTTCCGGCACGGGGACGTCGACGGGGCTCACGTATCGCCACCTGCAGGTCTCCAACAGCGACTACGTAATGCAGACGAGCACCGGCGCCTCCGAATCCGACCAGGTGGCCATCTTCCGTGTGGTGTCGGCGACGGCGGCACCGGACTTCCACCTGGTGATGAACGGGACGTACCGCTACGACCCGGTGTCGGGGACGACGTTCGAGCCCAAGCGGTGGGAGGTGGTGTGCCGATGAGGGGGAGCCTGGGCCGGCCCGGCGGCACCTCCCCGATACGTCACCTCCCCGACACGTCAGGGCATGCGCTCCCCCGCGCCGCCGGCTACAGCGCCGGGCGCCGCGCGTGGAAGTCGGTCGCCAGTTGGAACTGGTGCGCCACGGAGAGGATCCGGTCGTCGGCGTAGAGCGCGCCGATGATCGTGGCGCAGACGGGCTGGGGGGCGAGCGTGGGCGCCGGCGGCGTGGTGTCGGCGGGGGGACGCTGCCCGAACTGCGCGACGGGGGGGACGTCGAACTTGTAGGGCAGGACGACGCAGGGGTGCCCCGTCTGGGCGTTCGCCGCGACGTCGGCCATCGGCGCGGCGATGAACATGTCCAGGTCGCGCATGAACTCGCCCCACTTCACGATCATCGCGTAGCGGCGGCGTTGCACCTGGAGGAAGTCGAAGCCGCGCGTCCGGCGCCCGTTGACGAAGCGCGGGTTCCAGTCGGCGGGGGCCATGGGGCTGGCGGGGGAGGCGTTGGACGCCGGTGCCGCCGGCGGGGTCCCCGGCGCCGGGAGCGGCGGGAGGTTGTCGAGGTCGAGCCCCGTCTCCTTCGCCTTGCGCTGCACGTAGGCATCGAAGGCCGCCGCGTACTCCACGCCGAGCCCGCCCCCCTGCATCCCCGGGATTGCCGGCCGCGGGCCGATCTCGCGCGGGGTCATCCCCAGCTCGCGCAGCTTCGCCACCAGCTCCTTCGGCGCGTTGGGGTCGACGCCGATGCGCAGCGACGCCAGCGCGACCCGGCGATCGAAGGCGAACGGTGTCGTCACCGTCGACGGGTCCTTCTCGTCCACGCCATGCAGCACGCTGAAGACCATCGCGCAGTCCTCGGCGGTGCGGCACATCGGCCCCACGCGATCCTGCGACCAGGCCAGCACCATCCCGCCGTGCCGCGAGACGCGCCCGAAGGTGGGGCGCAGCGCCGAGATTCCGCAGCGCACCGCGGGGGAGACGATCGACCCCTGCGTCTCCGTCCCGATGGCGAAGGCGACGCAGCCGGCGGCGACCGCCGAGGCCGGCCCCGCCGACGATCCGCTCGACCCCTGCGAGAGGTTCCACGGGTTGTTCGTGCGCCCGCCGAACCACCAATCGTTCTGGGCGAAGAGCCCGGTGGAGAGCTTGGCCACCAGGACCGCCCCCGCCTGGCGCAGCCGGATGACGATCTCCGCGTCCTCGTCGATGACGCGGTCCTTGAAGTCGGCGGCCCCCCAGGTCGTGGGGACCCCCTTCGTCGAGAAGAGGTCCTTCACCCCGTACGGGATCCCGTGCAGCGGCCCGCGCCACTTCCCGGCCGCGATCTCGGCATCGGCCCGGCGCGCCTCGGCGCGCGCCTGGTCGGCCATGAGCGTCACCACGCAGTTGAGCGTCGGGTTGAGGCGCTCGAGGCGCGACAGGTACAGCTCCGTCAGTTGCAACGACGTGACCCGCCTCGCCCGGAGCAGTGCGGCCAGGCGGTGCGCGGGGAGGAAGGCCAGGTCGTCGGGCGAGGTGGGGACGGGCCCCGTCCACTTCGGCACCTCGAACACCGCCCGGTCGAATGCCGCGCGCCCGCGTTCGCGCGCGAGCCGCTCCATGAGGGCGCCCGTCCCCGCGGGGTATGGCTGGAACTGGAGCGCGGGCGCCTCGCCGTTGCCGAGCGGGAGCGGCGGTTGTTGCGGCTGCGGCGGCTGCAGCGCCTGCGGCGGCTGCAGCGCCTGCGGCTGTGTTGGCGCGGCCGGGCGCGCCGGGGCGGCGCCGGCCGTTTCCTCCTGCGCGCGGAGCGCAGTGGCAGCACCCAGCGTGCTCGCCGCGGCGGTGACCAGCGAAACGAACATGAAGTGACGGCGGTCGATGTCGCGGGCGCCGGTCCAGCTTCCCTCGGCGGCGGGGAGTCCGAAGTCGGAGGCGGCCAGCTCCGCCTCCATCTGCTCGAGGAGTTCGTCGGGTGAGTGCACGGAAGGGTGGGTCCGTCGTTGGCGATGGTCGGGTGTGTGTCTCGCGAGGGCGCGCTCAGCGCACCACGCGTTCGAACCGGATGTGCTGCACGCGATCGGCGTCGAGGCGGAAGCCGGGGGACCGTCCCTTCACGGGCGTGTCGAAGGTGAGCGTGAGGGACTCGCCGGCGGCGTAGGAGAGGGCCGGCCCGAGCGGTGACAGCGCCACCGCGGCGGCGCGCGGCCGCCTCAGCTGCAAGGACCCGTCAGGTGCCTGCGTCACCTCGTACACGGCTCCCATCAGCTCCGGGCTGGCGTAGCGCCCCGCGATCGCCGGGTGCTCGCCCGGGCGCGCGGGGCCCGCCGTGCGCCCGGCGGCGCGTTCCTCGCCGGCCGCCGTCTCGCGCGCCGTCGGCGCCCCCAACGACCCGCGCAGCACCACGTCGGCCATGCGGAGCGAGAGCTGCGACGTGTTGGTCGTGCTGCGGTTGCACAGCATCGCGAACGACGTGTGCTGGTCGGGGAATCGGAACAGCGCCGCGCGATAGCCGCCGGTGGAGCCGGTGTGCTCCACCAGCTTCTGCCCGCGGTACGAGCCCACCGTGATCCCGAAGGCATACCGGTTGGGTGCGCCGGAGGTGAGCGGCTCCACCTGGTGCATCAGCGCCAGGAACTCCGGGCCGCCGACCTTCCCCGAGTAGAAGTTCTCGTCCCACTTCTGCAGGTCGGCCAGCGAGGTCACGATCCCGCCCTGTCCGACGATGTCGTTGTTCCAGACGTCGATGCGCCACCCGTCGCCGCGCGGGGCGTAGGCCATTGCCCGCCCGGGGACCACCTCGGTGTGGTCGTCGAGGAACATCGTCTGCTGCATGCCTAACGGCTGGAAGAGCGCCGAGTCGGCAAAGCGCCGCAGCGACTGCCCCGTGACGCGCTGCACGATGACGCCCAGCGCCAGGTATCCCGTGTTGCTGTAGCGGTACCCGGAGCCGGGCGCGAAGTTGAGCCCCTTCTGCCTGGCGGCGAGGGCGAGCATGTCGTCGGAGGTGTAGCCGTCGTCGTAGCGCACGCCGGCCAGCCCCACCAGCTCCCAGAAGTCGCGCAGCCCGCTCGTGTGGTGCACGAGGTGCCGCACCTTCACCGGCGTGCCGAAATCCTCCATCTCGGGAATGAACGTCCGCACGTCGTCGTCGAGCGAGAGCTTGCCGGCGCGCACCAGGAGGGCGATCGCGGCGGCGGTGAACTGCTTGGAGACCGACCCCACCGTGAAGCGCGTCGCCGGGGTGATGGGGACGTCGTGATTGAGGTTGGCAAAGCCGTAGCCGCGTGCGAAGGTGATGCTGCCATCCTGGAACACCCCCACGGCGCAGCCGGGGGAGCCGGCGTGCGACATGGGGGTGAACAGGGAGTCGATGGCCGCCGCCGTCGCGGGGGCGAGGCGTGGGGCCGGTGCCTGCGCGGCGAGCTGCAACGCGCTGCTCGCGAGGAGGACGGCGACGGCGGCGAACGGGCGCGTGCGGGGCATGCGAGGGCGCAGCAGGAGGAGGCTCGGCTACTTGCTCCAGGGAGGCACCACGTTGTTGCTGCGCGCGTAGGCGATCATCTGCCCCAGGTGCTCGTGCAGGTGGGTGACCGTCAGCGTCATGGCGCGCATCCGCGTCCAGTCCTGCCCGAAGAACTTGATCGTCTCGGTGGCGTTGGCGTCGGTGGTGAGCCCCATCCCCTGGTGCAGGTGCTTGTACGACGCCTCGAGCTCGGCGACGATCTGCGCCTTGGCCAGCTTGCGCTGCTCGTACGCCGCCACCGACTTCATGTCGCTCGTGATCCCGCTCGACTCCGGTGCGGGCTTGCCCATGGCGATCGGGATGAAGTAGTTGTCCGAGGCGACGTGCAGGAACACCTCGCGCACCGACCGTGTCCCCGGGCTCGGGCGCCAGTCGTAGGCGCTCTCGGGGATGGCGTTGGCGAGGGCGATCATCTTCTGTTGCGCCTGATTGACGTCACGGTGCATCTCGCCCATCCAGCTCGGGGCGCTCGGCGCACCCTGGGCGCGCGCACCAGCGACGGGGAACGAGGTGGCCAGCGCAGCGGCGAGGATGAAGAGGCGGGCGTTCATGGTGCGCTCCTTGGCGAGGGGGACGGCCGGCGTCGCCACCTGCGGCGGCGGGACGCTCGGCGCAGGGGACGACCGGGAGATAAGCTGGAGCGCGTCGATGGCCAACGGGAGGTCCCGGGACCATCGTCGCCCCGGGGGAGAAGGAATCCACAAGACGAATCGACCGGCGCTGGCGCGGCGCGCGTACGGGATGCAACGTCCTCGCTTCCCCTCTCCCCTCATTCGTCACGCTTCCAGCGATGCGCCTCCCCTCTCGCCCCACGCTCCCGCTCCCCCGGCTCGGAGCGCTCGCGTCGAGTCTCCTCGCGTCGGGTCTGATCGCGTCGATCGTCGTCCTCGCGCCGGACGCCCTCGCCCAATCGCAGGGACAGGTCGCCGAGGAGTTCGAAGGCCTGCACTTCCGCTCCATCGGCCCAGCCACGATGTCGGGCCGGATCGCGGATGTGGCGGTGTACGAGGCCAACCCCGCCGTCTACTACGTGGGGACCGCCCACGGCGGGGTGTGGAAGACGACGAGCAACGGGGCCACCTTCGAGCCCCTGTTCCAGGACCAGGGGCTGATCGCCATCGGCGACGTCGCCGTGTCGCAGATCAACCCCGACCTGGTCTGGGTGGGGGCGGGCGAGTCGAACAATCGCCAGAGCACCTCGTGGGGAGGCGGGGTCTGGAAGTCGACGGATGGCGGGAAGACCTTCACGCGGATGGGGCTCGCGCAGTCGAAGCACATCAATCGCATCGTCATCCATCCCGCCAACAACGACGTCGTCCTCGTTGCGGCGACGGGGCCGCTCTTCGGGCCCGGGGGCGAACGCGGGATCTACAAGACGACCGATGGCGGGAAGACGTGGAAGCAGGTCCTCGTCCTGGACGACGACACGGGGGCCAACGACCTCGCGATCTCGCTCTCCGAGCCCAACGTCCTGTATGCCTCGTCGTACCAGCGCCGGCGCACCGCGTGCTGCATGAACGGCGGCGGCCCGGGGAGCGCCATCTGGCGCTCGACCGACGGCGGCGACACGTGGACGAAGCTCTCGGGGAACGGGCTCCCGGCAGGGCCGCTGGGGCGCATCGCGCTCGACATCTACCGGCAGAGCTCCCGGATCGTCTACGCCCTGGTGGAAGGACCGGCGACCGGCGGTCCCGGCGGGGGGGCGCCGGGAGGCGGGATGGCGGCTGCAGCTGGCGGCGCGGCGTCCGGGCGTCGCCCGGGCCCCGATACGACGGCGATGGGGATCTACCGCTCCGACGATGGCGGCCAGACGTGGCGCAAGATGTCGGCGACGAACCCGCGCCCCATGTACTTCTCGCAGCTGCGCATCGACCCCACGAGCCCCGAGCGCATCTACCTGGGCGGCGTCGGGTTGCACATGTCCGTGGACGGTGGGCGCACCTTCGAGACCGACGCCGCGCTCGTCACGCACGACGACGTCCACGCCATCTGGATCGACCCGCGCAATCCCGACCACGTCCTCATCGGCAACGACGGCGGACTCGCCGTGTCGTACGACATGAGCCGCACGTGGACCTTCATCCCCAACCTCCCGGTCGGGCTCTTCTATCACGTGAGCTACGACCTGCAGATCCCGTACAACGTGTGCGGCGGGATGCAGGACAACTACAACTGGTGCGGCCCCAGCGCCTCGCGGCTGTCGCGCGGGATCGTGAACCACGACTGGTTCCAGATCCTCGGCGGCGACGGGTTCGTCGCCATCCCCGACCTGCGCGACCCGAAGATCGTCTACACCGAGTCGCAGGACGGGAACATCATCCGGCGCAACACGGTCACGGGCGAGATGCGCAGCATCCGTCCCACGCCGTTCAACGTGGTCAACGCGGCCAAGGGGGAGCAATACCGCTTCCATTGGGACACGCCGCTCATGCACTCGCCCAACGACCCGGGGACGCTGCTGGCGGCGGCCAATCGCGTCTTCCGCTCGCGCGACCGCGGCGACTCGTGGGAGGCGATCAGCCCCGACCTCACGAAGAACGTGAACCGCGATTCCATCGTGACGATGGGGCTCGCGGGGAAGGACATCACGATCGCGAAGAACGATGGGATCTCGCAGTGGCCGACGATCGTCGCCTTCGCCGAATCGCCTCGCCAGGCGGGGGTGTACTATGCGGGGACCGACGATGGGGTCGTGCAGGTGTCGCGCGATGGGGGGCGCTCGTGGCAGGACGTCACGCGGAACCTCCCCGGTTTCCCCTCGGGCAACGCCTTCGTGTCCGAGGTGGTCCCGTCGCGTTTCGATGCGGCGACGGTGTACGTCACCGTCGACAACCACCGGGAGAACGACTACGAGCCGTACGTCTGGGTGAGCCGTGACTTCGGGGCGACGTTCCGTCCCATCGTGAACGGGCTCCGCGGCGAGAACGTGCGCACCCTCACCGAGGACACGCGCAACCGCGACGTGCTCTACGTCGGCACCGAGACGGGGATCTTCCTCTCGCTCGACCGCGGGGCCAGCTGGCGACGCCTCAAGGCCAACCTTCCCACGGTGCGCGTGGATGAGCTCACGATCCATCCGCGCGACAATGCGCTGCTGGTGGCGACGCACGGGCGCGCGCTATGGATCCTCGACCATTTGGAGCCGATCCAGGAGTACGCATCGATCCGCGACGCGGCGGCGAAGCTGGTCACGCCGGGCTTCACCCTGCAGTGGAAGTACAAGGACGACCGCAACGACGAGTTCTGGGGGCACCAGTTCTTCACGGGCGAGAACCCGCCGGCGGAGGCGGTGTTGCCGCTGTACCTCAAGGCGCCGCTCGACAGCCCCAGGCTGCGCATCGCCGATGGGAGCGGGCGCGTGGTCCGCGAGCTGGCGATTCCCGCCAGTCGCAACGCCGCCGGGCTCCAGACGATGTGCTGGGACCAGCGCGTCGAGCCGATCGCGCCGCTCCCCGTCCGGCGCACGGGGGGTCAGGGCGGTGCGGGCGCGCAGGGCGGCCCCGGGGGCCGCCAGCGCCCCATTCCCGGCGTGCCGGAGGCGCTCCCGCCGGTCGGCTACAAGGCCGCGAGTCCGTGCCCGCCCCCCGACACGACGGCCGCCGGTGGCGGTGGCCCCGGCGGCGGCTTCGGCTTCGGCGCCGCCGCCCAGTACCAGGGGCCGCTGGTCGTCCCGGGGACATACACGGTCTCCCTCGTCGCCGGCGGGCGCGTGCTGGACGCCAAGCCGCTGCGCCTCACGATGGACCCGGCCGTGCAGCTGACGGGTGGCGACCGCGCGCGCTACAACGCCATCGTCGCCGACCTCCACGAGTCCCACCGGCGCGGGGTCGAGGCGGCGCGTCCCCTGGCCGCGCTGTACGACGAGGTCATGAAGGTCGCCCCGAAGGTGGACTCGAGCACGGCACCGGCGAACGTCAAGACGGAATGGCGCGAGTTCCGGCAGCAGTTCGACTCGGTGCGGGCCCGCTTCGGCGTCCCCGCCGCCACGGGGGGCGGCTTCGGCGGTGGGGCGGCGGCGCAGGCGGCGCTGGCGGCCAACGTCCTCGGGCGCCTCGGGATGCTGAAGGCGCAGCTGCAAGGCATCTGGGAGCTCCCCACCGCGGGGACGATGCGGCAGGTGAACGACACGCGCGCGGAACTGGCCACGGCGATGACGCAGGCGCGCACCTTCCTGGAGCGGGCGCGCGCGATGAGCCGCACGCTCGCCGCCAACGGGGTGACGATGAACGTGCCCGACTGACGGGGCGAGCCACGGCGGACGGGACACCGCCCGCCGGCATCACCCCAGGTACCGCGCCACCGCCATCCCCCCGGCGCCGATCACGAGCATCACGAGCGATGCCATGCTCGCCAGCTCGTTGCGACGGCGCATGAGCGCCAGCTCGCTGGCGATCGTCGCGCGCTGCTCCTCCGCGGCCTTCACCATCGCCTGCGCCAGCTGCGCCATGCGCTCCTGCGTGGGGCGCAGCACGAGCATCGCGAAGAAGAAGCCGATGATCGCGGTCGCACCGGCCACGCCGAAGGCCAAGCCATGCGGCGTCGTGAAATAGCCCATGGAAAAGCCGCCGGAGAGGATCCACATCAGGCGCAATCCGGACAGGATCGTGAGGAGCGCGACCGTGGGCATGAAGGCCACCAGGCGCCGCGCCTTGAGCTGCGCCATCACCGGTCCCGCGTTGGGCCCCGACGCCGCGAGCGCAGGGCCGAGGAACACGGTGAGGAAGAGCGCGGAGCCGGCCCACGCGATCCCGCCGAGCACGTGGACGAGACGGAGGAGGACGAGTTCGGAATGCATGGCCGTGAGGAGAAGGCGATGGGTGACGGCGAGGGACTCGCCGTCACTTTCATTGTCGCACCGCCCCCTCCCCGCGGCATGGGAAGTCTGACCCAGCAGCCGGCCGCCGCACCAGGCGTTGGCTAGCGCAACAGTCCCCCGAGCATCGACTCCAGGCTGCTCCCTGCGGCCAGCTCGCGGATACGGGACTCCACGCGCGGAAAGACGGTGTTCGCCTCGCCCTGGAAGCGCGCGAACAGCGCCCTGAGGTCGGCCGTGCCCAGCGTACGCCCCTGCGCATAGTACTGCTGGGCGGCGTGGCCGAGGGCGTACGTCGTGGCGAACGTCACGGCGACGCCGGCGGCCGCGCCGGTCGCCGAGCCTAACAATCCGCCCAGGACCCCGCGTCCCACGCTCCCGAGCACGCCGCGCACGACCCCCTCCAGTGCGTGCCCCATCGCCCCGATCCCGAGAACGGCGACGAGGTCCTTGGCCTGCGCCATGTCGAACTGCTGCCCGTTCCGCTGCCCGATCTGGTAAACCATCCGCAGTTGCAGCGGCAGGATCGCCATCGCCGAGAAGCGATGCGGGAGGAGCTCGGCGGCGCCCGCCAGCATCGCCTGGTCGAGGATAAAGGCGTCCAGGTCGCCGCCCGCCCCCTGGTGGGGCGGGATCGAGGCGGCCTGCGCGACGGCGCTCATGACGGCGGCCGCATCGGGCGAGGCGGCGACGGCACCGAGCTCGCGCGAGAGCGCGGCCAGGAAGGCCGACTCCTGCGCGTTGGGTGCGCCATCGGCGTGGCAGACGGCGGCGGCCACGTCATACGCCGCCACGCGCGCCTCGTCACTGGAGAGCGCGTGCGCGAGCTGGGCCACGTCGCCACCGCCATGCAGCACCCCGCGCACCACGGGATCGCCCTCCGCCAGGCCGAGATGCTCCGCCGCCGAGATGATGCTGATGCGCTCCTCCTGGCCGAGCGTGCCGTCCGCATTGCCGGCGAGCACGGCGAGCGCGATGATCGTGCGGGCGTCCTGGGGCGTCATGGCAAGCACTCCGAATGACAGGGTGAGGGGCCGGTGCGGATCGCGTCCGCCCTAGCGTGACAGCTTGACGCGCTGCATCGGCCGATTGGGCGACACGTACGCGCTCACCAGGCTCTCGTGTCCGTCGCCGCCGATGGCCGCCACCCCCAACACGACGTCGTCGATGTTGACGTTAGGAAGGACGTACTGCGTCACGTTCCCGACCACCTGCGCGTGCTGCCAGTCGTTGGCCCACGCGTCGCGCCAGTAGATGCGGTACGCCACCGCGCCGGGGGAGGCCACCCACCGCAGGTCGGCATCGTATCCCGCCGCGCCGCGCCCGATGAGCGCCTGTCCCCGGTCGCCCACCACGACCGGGGCGGGGGGGGCGAGCGCCACGGAGGCTGCGGCCGCGGCGTTCACGCGCGCGTTCTGCGCCAGGTACGCGAAATCCATCCCCTCGATCTTGTCATCGCCCGAGTGCTGGCGGCGGAAGTTCTCGTTGGCCTCACGAAAAACCACCGCCGGGAAGGCGTTGGCCGTGAACGACGAATGGTCGCTGCCGCGCCCGAAGCGATCCTCGCGCGCCATCAGGCGCACGCGGTGCGACGGGACGTATACCGGGGCGATGCGCGCGACGTATCGGGCCAGCGAGCGCGACTTCGAGTCCTCGGGGCCGAGCGAGTACACCTTGACGCTCTCGCCGTCGAGGATCCCGTTGCCGCCGAGCGAGTTGCCGACGATGTCGTTGTTGAAGTTGGCCTCGACGACCCCCTTGGCGTCGGCGAGTGCCGAGGCGTGGGCCATCGAGCCGATCAGCCCCTGCTCCTCGCCGGCCCAGGCGATGAAGACGAGCGTCGCGTCGAACTCGATTCCGCTCTCGGCGAAGACACGCGCGAGCTCCATCGTGAGGGCGGTCCCGCTTCCATCGTCGTTGGCGCCGGGGGCGTCGACGTCATGGTTGGGCTGGGACGCCTGCCCGGGCGCCGCCGCGCGCGCGGCGGCCATGGCGGCCCGGAGGTTCACGGTGTCGTAGTGGCCGGAGATGTACACGCGCCGCGGCGAGCGCCCGGGAAGGACCGCCATGACGTTCACCACATCGACGTCACGCGTGATGCGCCCCTGTTGGGCCACCGGGTGGCGATCGAATGACACCTGCAGCCTGGGTGACGAGCGCCGGAACTCGTCGTGAATCCAGCGACGGGCCGCGCCGATGCCCCTCGTGCTGGAGAGCGTGTCGGAGAGCGTCGAGCGTGTCCCGAACGATTCCAGCCTGGTGACGATCGCGCGCAGCCGCTCCGGCGAGACCCCGGCGACGATCTTCTCGATGCGCGGGTCGGCGTCGGGACGCGGGGCCGCCTGGGCGAGGGCGGCTGCACCGGGAGCCAGGGCGAGCAGGGCGAACAGCAGTGACGTGGGCTTCATCGGATGCGCTCGGTGGTGAACGAGATGGTCGTCGTCAACAACGCGCAAGCCGATCACGACGCTGGCCATGAGACCCTCCTCACGGGGAGGTGGGTGCGCGCCCTGTCGTCGCTGTCCGCTTCGATGTGCACCGCGCCCGGTCGGGAGGGCCAAGCCGCACTCCCGGGTAGGGGATTCCGCGCTCCCCGCTGGCCCATTCGAGTGCCATCTTGCCTCACACCATCACCCCTGAACGGAGGCTCGCCATGGGCGCCACGCGTCGCGGAACGGATTCGAAAGCCGAACGACAGCGCCGGGAACGGCGCGCGTCATTCGCCGAGCATACGCCGAAGGCCGTCAAGCGGGCGCTCGGCGTCACGACCACGACCGATACCCCGCTGCATGTGCGCGCGCTGGGGTTCGAGCTGGAGTCGTTCGACCGCGAGTACGCACGGGAGCGCGCCCGCTTCAAGCTGGCGAAGTTCGGGATGTGGATCACGCGCGCGAGCATCCGCTTCGACGACGTCTCGGGACCCACGGGGGCGCCGACGTTCGAGTGCCGGATCAAGGTCGTGCTGCGGAATGCCCCCGACGTCGTCGTGACCTGGCAGGCGCGCACCCCGCGCGCTGCCTTCGACGGGGCCATCGCGAGCGGGGAGCGCGCGGTCAGGCGCGCGCTCGAGAAGAAGCCGGCGGCGTCGAAGAAGGCCCGCCGTCGCCGCTGACTGCCCCCGCCGCCTAACGCGGCGCGGCGCTGGCGCCGATGAGCTGCTCGACCTCGCTGGCGGCCAGCGGCCGCCCGTACAGGAAGCCCTGCACGGCATTGCACCCCAGGGCCCGCAGCTCGTCCAGCTGCGACACCTCCTCGACTCCCTCGGCGATTGTGCGCAGGTCCAGCAGCTCGGCGAGCGCAAGGATCGTGCGGATCACCTCTGCGCCATCCCCGTTCGTGCGCAGCCGACTGGTGAACACCCGGTCGATCTTCACCACGTCGACCGGGAAGCGCTGCAGGTAGGAGAGCGACGAGTAGCCCGTTCCGAAGTCATCGATCGCCAGGCCGACGCCGAGCTGCTTGATTCGCTGCAGGCGCGCCAGGGTGGCCTCGGCGTTCTGCATGATGGCGGACTCGGTGATCTCGAGGATGAGGTTCCGCGGCTCGAGCCCTGTCTCATGGAGGATCGATTCCAGCTCGCTCACCAGCCCGTCGTGCGCCAGCTGGTTCGCGGACAGGTTCACCGTCACCGTGATGGCCGGGCCCGCGCGATCCCTGTTCCATGCGGCGCCCTGGCGACACGCCTCGCGCAGGACCCAGCGGCCGAGCACGGCGATGAGCCCGCACTGCTCGGCGGTGGGGATGAAGACCTCGGGCGACACCTCACCGCGCTGGGGGTGCGTCCATCGCGCCAGCGCCTCGACTCCCGACACCTGTCCGGTCATCAGGTCCACGATGGGCTGGTAGGCGACGGCGAACTCCGTCGATGCGGCTGGCCGGGGCTCGTACGCGCGGTACACCCCGGTTTCTTCCAGCCGCGGACGCTCCAGGAGCTGGCTGCGCTCGAGGGCCTGGCGAAGGTCCGCCTCGAGGGTGACCCGCTCGATGAGCGCGGTGTGCATGGACGGGTCGAACACGACCCATCGCCCCGGCGCGTGCAGCTTCGACTCGTACATCGCGACGTCGGCATTGCGCAGGAGCTCGTCCGTCGTCTCGCTCCCCGTGTACACGGCGATCCCGATGCTCCCGCCGGTGATGAGGGCTCGCGTGCCGTCGATGGTGATCGGCTCCCGCAACGCCGCCACGACCCGCTCGGCCACGGTCTCGGCGCCGGAGCGGGCGTCGACGTGCTCCACCAGGATCGCGAACTCGTCGCCGCCAAGCCGCGCGACCGTGTCGCACCCGCGCGTCGCATTCTTCAACCGGCGGGCGACGACTTGCAGCATGCGGTCACCCACCGAGTGCCCCTGCGTGTCGTTGATGTTCTTGAAGTGATCGAGGTCGAGGAACATCACGGCGAGCGTGCTCGGGTCGCGCTCGCGGGAGGTAATGGCGTGCGAGACGCGATCGCGAAACAGCTCGCGATTCGCAAGGGAGGTGAGTGGGTCATGGTACGCCTGGTGCACCAGGCGTGCCTCGTGGGCCTTGCGCTCCGTGAGGTCCTGCAGGATGGCGGTAAACCGGACCCGCTCGTCGACGTCGGCCGGCGAGATGGTCAGCAATCCCCAGAGGATCGATCCGTCGGGGCGCACGAATCGCGCCTCGAGCGACGCCGCTCCCTGCGCGCCGTGCGCGAGGCTCGACCGCGCCCGCACCAGCTCGGCATCCTCCGGCGGGCAGAAGTTGGCGAGCACGCTCCCCGCGACGGCCGAGGGCTCCTGTCCGATCAGGAGGGTGAGGGCCGCGTTCGCGTGCACGATGGCCCCGGCATGGTCGAGCAGGGCGATGCCGAGCGTCGTGCGATCGTAGAGTGCCCGCAAGTACTCGGGAGACGGCTCTGCGGGAGCGGCGGCGCGGGTGGCGGCCTTCGTGGTCCGTGGTCGGGAGGGACGGCGCATGGACTCCGGTGAGGGTATGGGACTTCGCTCACGAATCCCGGTCGGGGACCGCCGATGCCCGCGGACTATATTCCGTCGCTGACCGGGTCTTCCATGACGATCATCTCCCTCCCTCCGTCACCGCCGGTTCCACCACCTCCCTCCTGCCGATGCCCTTCCTCCAGGATCTCTATCCCGACGACTACTCGCACTGTCACGGGTGCGGTCGCCTGAACGCGCACGGCCTCCACGTGAAGAGCGCGTGGCAGGGTGGCGAGTGCATCGCCCGCTTCACGCCGGCCCCCTACCATCTGTCCATGCCGGGGTACGTGTATGGCGGGCTGATCGCCTCGCTCATCGACTGCCACTCCATGGCGACGGCGGCCGGCGCCTCGATGGTTGCAGCTGGCGAGATACCAGGACGCGACGAGACGCGCCGCTTCGTCACGGCCTCGCTGCACGTGGACTACGTCGCGCCGACGCCGATCGGGGTCGAGCTGGTCCTGAATTCCCGCGCCGAGGAGGTCGGGGAGCGCAAGGTGGTGGTGACGTCGCGCGTGACGGCGGCCGGCGTGGAATGCGCGCGGGGACGGGTGGTCGCCGTGCGGCTCCCGGCGCACATGGCCGGCGCCGGGAGCTGAAGGACGGGGCGCCCTACGGTTCGTTCGGCACGACCGCCGGGTTCCTTCCTCCGTCGGCGATGAACTGCTTCATCCGCGCCTCCAGCACGGGGAGCGGGACCGACCCGAGCGCCAGGATGGCATCGTGGAAGGGACGCTGGTCGAAGGCCGAGCCTAACGCCGCCTCCGCTTCGCGCCGGTGCCGGCGGATCTGCATCTCCCCCAGCTTGTACGCCAGCGCCTGCCCCGGCCACGCGATGTAGCGGTCGACCTCGGTCGTGATCTCGTGCTCCGACAGCGCGGCGTTCGCCTCGAGGAAGTCGATGGCCTGCTGGCGCGTCCACCCGTAGTGGTGGATCCCGGTGTCGATCACCAGCCGTGCGGCGCGCCACATCTCGTAGGTGAGGCGGCCGAAGTCCTCGTACGGCGTCTCGTAGATCCCCATCTCGGTCCCCAGCCACTCCGTGTAGAGCCCCCACCCCTCACCGTACCCAGAGAACGAGGTGGCGTTGCGGAAGGCGGGGCGCGGCGGCCCCTCCCGCGCCAGCGCGGCCTGGAACGAGTGGCCGGGGGTGCACTCGTGCAACGTGAGCGCAGGCAGCGTGTAGAGCGGACGCGCCGGGAGGTTGTACGTGTTCATCATGCAGGCATCCAGCCCGCCGCGTCCCCCGGTGTAGATCGGGGCGATGGCGTCGGGGACCGGGATGATCCCGTGGCGGTAGCGGGGCAGGTACCCGATGGTCTCCTTGAGCTTGTAGTCGGCCTTCTTGCTCACGTACGCCGAGTACGACAGGAGCTCGCGCGGCGTCCTGGCGTAGAACTGGGGATCGGTCCGCAGGAAGGTCATGAACTCCTGCAGCGACCCGGTGAAGCCGGCACGACGCATCGTGGAGGTCATCTCCTCGCGGATGCGCGCCACCTCGGCAAGCCCCTGCTCGTGGATCTGCTGCGGGGTCAGCCGGAGCGTGGTGAACTTCTCGATCATCGCCTGGTAGTACGCCGCGCCGTCGGGCATGGCGGTGGCGGCCAGGGTGGTGCGGGCCCGGGGGAGGTACTCGTTGCGGATCATCGCCAGGAGCCGCGCATAGGCGGGGGCGACCACGTCGCGCACGACTCCCATCGCCTCAGCCCGGAGTGCCGCCTGCTGGTCGGCGGGGATCGACGCCGGCATCTGCAGGAACGGGAGGTACAACGGGTTGGTGGTGTCGCCCTTCACGTAGGGCTCGATCGTCTTGTCGCGCCCCTCGACGGCGACTCGCGGCACGGTGAAGCCGCGGGCCAGCCCGGCGCGCATGTTGGTGACCTGCTCGTCGAAGTGGCGCGGCACGTCGCGCAGCCGCGCCAGGTAGCGGTCGTACTCGTCCCGCCGCTGGAACCCCTGGCGCGGGGTGAAGCTCGTCCAGAAGAAGGTGTCGCTGTTGAACGGGGCCTCGTACGACTTGAATCGGATGTCGTCCACCATGCCGCGAATCGAGTAGCGGAAGACCTCGGCGTTGACCTTTTCCTCGGGCGAGAGCTGGTCGTAGGGGATGGAGTCGAGCCGGGCCAGCGCCCGGGTCCAGTAGGCGAGGCGCGCCTGCTGCGAGGCGGCGTCGACGCGCGGAAACCCCGGCAGGTCGCGCCCCATCTCCTTCTGCCGCCACTCCCACTCGGCGTTGTAGATGGCGCGCAGGCGCTGGTCGGCCGAGGTGGGCCCCTGCGCCGCCGCCGGCGCGGCGCCAAGGGCGAGCGACGCCACGAGGAGGGGCGTGAGGTGGCGAGTGATCGGGTGAGGCATCGATGCGTCTCCTGTTGCAGCTGAGGGCGTGCGGCGTGCCGGCCAAGGTGAGGGGCGTACAGCGTACGGGCAAGGCGTCGCGGTGGTGGGGCAGGGCGCGCCGCCACGCGCGGTCACGCGCGCCGTCACCCGCCGTGCCCCTCGCGCGGCGTCAGGCGGTGGACGGCGCGTTCGACGTCCCGTCGGTCCCCCCGACGTCCCGCTCGTCCCTCGCCGGGTGGCCGCGCACCGCGGCGCTGGTTAGCGTCTCCCGCATGGGCCTGTTCGACCGCCTCCCGCCGCGCCCCCGCGCCAGCCGTGTCGCCCTGTGGGTGGCGACGGTCGTCCTCGTGCGCGCCTTCCTCATCGCCGTGTATGCGACGCTGGGCGACCTGCAGGAGGGGGACCACGGAACCTTCGCTCGCCGGCTGGTCGACGAGGGGACGGCGGCGGTCGTCGCGCTCGCGCTCCTCGGCATCGTGGCCTGGGGGGCGGCGCGATGGCCGCTGGGCGAGGGGCGCTGGCGACGCAGCCTTGCCCCCCTCGTCGCCCTGTTCGTCGGCTATTCCGTGGCGCGCACCGTGGGGATGGAGACGCTGCGCTGGCTCGTCTACCCGGTGCTGGGGGTGCCGCCGCGCGACTACGGCGTCACGTCGCTGGTGCTGGCGATCGGGCACGAGATGCCGAACGACCTGTTCTACTTCGCCCTCTTCGTGGTGAGCGTCGAGCTCTGGCGGTTCTGGTGGCAGGCCACCGAGCGCGAGCGGCGCGAGGTGGAGCTGCAACGCTCCCTGGCCGAGGCGCAGCTCACGTCGTTGCGCCTGCAGCTGCAACCACACTTCCTGTTCAATGCGCTCAACACGGTGTCGGCCACGATGTACGACGATCCCCGTCGGGCCGACACCATGCTGGGCGAGCTGTCGGAGCTCCTGCGCGCCTCGCTCCGCGCGCACCGGAGCGACCAGGTCTCCCTGCGCGAGGAGGTCGCGATTGCCAGGCGGTACGTACAGCTGCAACACGCGCGGTTCGGCGACCGGCTGGAGGTGACCTTCGACATCCCGGAGCCGTGCGCCGCGGCGCGGGTGCCGGTCTTCGTGCTGCAGCCCCTCGTCGAGAACGCCGTGCGGCACGGTCGGGTGGAGCGGCTGGGCCGGGGCACCATTCGCGTGACCGCCCGGCAAGCGGGCGACGCCCTCACGCTCGAGGTGTGGGATGACGGGGACGGAACGGCGCCGCCACACCCCGGGAGCGGGCTCGGGCTGCGCGCCATGAGCGAGCGCTTGCGGCTGCTGTACGGCCAGGCCGCCTCGTGCGAGGCGGGGCCGGCCGGCGGCGGATGGCGGGTGCGCCTCACCCTCCCCCTGCAGGTGACGGACGCATGATGCGGGTTCTCGTGGTCGACGACGAGGCGCCGGCGCGCAAGCGGCTGCGGATGCTCCTGCGCGAGGCGTCCGACGTGGAGGTGGTCGGCGAGGCCAAGTCCGGCGCCGCCGCGGTCGATGCGATCCGCGAGCTTTCCCCCGACGTCGTCTTCCTCGACATCCAGATGCCCGAGGGCGACGGCTTCGACGTCGTGTCCGCGATCGGGGCCGCCGAGATGCCCGTGACGGTCTTCGTCACGGCATTCGACGAGCATGCCGTCCGCGCGTTCGAGGTTGAGGCGCTCGACTACGTCCTCAAGCCCTACACGCCCGAACGGCTGCAGTCCGCGCTCGAGCGCGTGCGCGCGCGCCTCGCCGGGGCGCGCGCCGGCGATGGTGGCGCGCTCGAACGTGTCCTGGCGGATGTCGCCCCCGTCCGGTCCCCGCTGCGCCACCTCCTCGTGGAGCACGGGAACAGGAGCGTCTTCCTCCCGGTGGAGCGGATCGACTGGGCGGAGTCGGACCGCAACTACGTCACCCTCCACGCCGCCGCCCATCGCTTCACGCTGCGGACCACGCTCAACGCGCTCGAGGCCCGCCTCGACCCGGCTCGCTTCCTGCGCATCAATCGCTCGCAGCTGGTGCGGATCGAGGCGGTCCGCGAGGTCCACGCGTGGTCGCACGGCGACCGGCACGTGGTGATGCACTCGGGCGAGACGCTCGTCTGGAGCCGGCGCTACCGCTCGCGCGACGACGACCGTTTCGAGATCGGGTAGCGCCGCGGGGAGCACGGCGCGTCCCGCTCGTCCCGGCGCACTCCCGCCGGTCCCCACCTCGTGGACCGCGAGGTGCAAGCCCGGCCAACGTACGGGCGACACGCCATTGGAGTCGCCCCGTGAGCCAAGCCGCACCAACGCCCTCGCGCCGTCACGACCTGGAACTGGTTGCGGGCCATCGCGATCCTCGCCCTCCTCTTCTTCCACTCGGCCATGCCGTACGTGACCGAGTGGGACTGGCACATCCGCAATGCGCAGACGAGCAGCCTCCTGCTCGAGGCCAACTTCTTCGTCTCGCGCTTCCGGATGGCGCTCCTCTTCGTCATCGCCGGCATCGCCGCCCACTTCGTGCTGCGCCGCCGCCCGACCGGCGCCTTCCTGCGCGACCGCGCCGTGCGGCTCCTCGTCCCGCTCTCGTTCGGGATCCTCGTCATCGTCCCGCCGCAGGTCTACTACGAGCGGCTGGCCGACGGGGCGTTCAGCGGATCGTTCCTGGCCTTCTGGCCACGCACGCTGCGATTCGCCCCCTACCCGTCGGGCGACACGAGCTACCACCACCTCTGGTTCATCTTCTATCTCTTCCTCTACAGCGTCATCCTCGCCCCGGCGATCGCCTTCGTGCGTACGCCGCGAGGGGCGGCCATGCTCACGGCACTCCGCTCGCTCCTGGCGCGCACCGGCGTGCACCTGTTTGCCCTCCCGATCGTCGCCGCGTACGCGCTCCTCATCCAGCGATTCAGCGGGGCGCAGAACATCGTGGACGACGGCGCGATGTTCCTGGTCTACTTCCTGTACTTCGCCACCGGCTGGATCATCGGCAACGACCCTGCCGTCTGGGCGCGAATCGAGGGCGGCCGTCGGGGGGCCTTCACCATGGCGCTCCTCGGTCTCCTCGTCATCAATGGCGTGCGCTGGAACGGCGCCACGCCGCCGAGCGGCGACTCGGCGGCGCGGATCGTGTACCTGGCGCTCCTCGCGGCGCACGCCTGGTGCTGGGTCATGGCCATCCTGGGCTATGGCAAGCGGTGGCTCGATCGCGATCACCCCATCCTGCACTGGACGCGCGATGCGTCGTACCCCTTCTACATCCTCCACCAGACCGTCATCGTCGTCGTCGCCTACTACGTGGTCCAGACGAACGAGACCGTGCTGGCCAAGTTCCTCTTCACGAGCGTCGTGTCGCTCGCGCTGACGCTCGCCCTGTACGAGACTCTCGTGCGCCCCTTCCGGTGGGTGCGGTGGCTGTTCGGGATGACGCCCGCCTCGCGCCAGGGAGCGAGCGCGACGCTCGTCCGTCTGGGAGGAGCGCTTCGGCACGGAGATCGAAGCGCTGACGCGCAGCTGGGTGGGGGAGGAGCGGGGGAGAATAGCGGGCTCGGCGCGTGGGGCGGCGCAAAATCAGGGTAAACTCTCCCCCCTCCATTGACCTGCACCCTAAATGGATGCAGACTGTAGCCCCCCCTCATAGCGAGGCGTACGCTCATGCAGTATGCATCGTCGCTCCAGGCGCGAGCTGCCGGCATCGCTCGGCACGCCCTGGGCATCACGCTCGTCCTGGCGCTTCCCCTTCAGGTGGCGCTGGCACAAGGCTCGGGTGCGGCATCGCTCACCCCCGAGCTTGCCCAGGTTCGCACCGCACTCGACAAGTACAAGGATCCCATCATGGCCGTGCACGACGGTTACATGTCGCTGCTCGGCTGCATCGAGTATCCCAAGGGTGCGTCGGAGGGGACGATGCAGTACAAGGCGGGGGGGATGGGGGTGCACTTCCTCAATCCGCAGGCTGTCGGCCCCAAGCTCGACCCCAAGCAGCCGCAGGTGCTGATCTACGAACCGACGAGCGACGACAAGCTGAGGTTGGTCGCTGCGGAGTGGTTCATGCCGGCCGACCTGGCCAAGGATGGCGCACCGAAGATCTTCGGGAAGTCGCTCGAGGGGCCGATGGAGGGACACAAGCCGCTCATGCCGACGGCGCTGCACCACTACGACCTGCACGTCTGGCTGTGGAAGGACAACCCGGCCGGGCTCTTCTCGCCGACGAATCCCACCCTCAAGTGTCCCAAGACGGGTTATTCGTTCGCCGAGGGGGCGCCGAAGATGGTAGGGCACGCCCAGCACTAGGAGACAACTCGCACACGGACGTCGGCGCAGGATCGGCGAAGGGAGCCGGTGCGCCGACGGTCATGCGTCGATCGCCTGACGACACAACAACGGGGGCGGGCGCATCGCGAACGGTGCGCACGCCCCCGCAGGGGTGGCCGAGGTGTGTGCGCTCCCTCCGCCTCGGCCACTCCTACCAGGCCAGTCCGTACGCCTCGCGACGGTAGTCCGACCCCACCATGCGCGCCTTCGAGCGCGGGTCGATGACGATCATCTGCGCTCCGCCGAACTCGGCGCTCGGAGGCTGCACGGTGACGCGTTGCCCGCGGCGCCCGAGCTCGGCGCGCACCTCGTCGCGCAGGCCGGGCTCAACCCCCAGGCGCCCGCCGCCAAAGATCCGCCAGCGCGGCGCCTCCACGGCTTGCTGCGGCGTCATCCCGAAGCGCAGTACGTTGTTGAGGATCTGGATGAGCGTCTGCGGCTGTCCGTCACCGCCCGGCGTGCCGAAGGTGGCGAAGAGCGAGCCGTCCTCGTTGAGCGCCATGGCTGGGCTCAGCGTGTGGAACGGGCGCTTGCCGGGGGCGATGATGTTGGGGTGCGAGGGCTCGAGCGAGAACAGGGCGCCGCGGTTGTGCAGCACGATCCCGGTCTCCGGCACCATGCGCCCGCTCCCGAACGACGCGAAGAGCGACTGGATCATCGAGACGGCATTGCCATCCTTGTCGATGACCGTGAGGTAGACCGTGTCGCCGTTGCCGTCGCGCGTGCCGTCGCCCGCCGAGGAGGCGGCGATGGTGTCACGCCTGATGCGCTGGCCCAGCTCGCGCGCGTATTCCTTCGAGATGAGTCGCGCCACCGGGACGTCGGCGAAGGCGGGGTCGGCGATGTAGCGGTCGCGATCGGCGTAGGCCAGCTTGGCCCCTTCGACCATCGTGTGGACGTAGTCGGCACTGGTCCGCCCCATCGCCGAGAGGTCGCTCAGCTCGGCGAGGTTGAGCATCTCGAGGAAGGTGGCCCCCTGGGTGTTGGGCGGGAAGGCGAGGACCTGCTTGCCCAGGTAGGTCGTGCTGATGGGCTCCTGCCAGGTGGCGCGGTGGTTGGCGAGGTCGGTCGCCGTGAGCAGCCCTCCCTCATGCTCCATGAAGTCGGCGATCCGGCGCGCGGTGGCTCCCTGGTAGAAGGCGCGCGCCCCGCCAGTTGCAATGGCGCGCAGCGTCCGGCCGAGCTCGCGCTGGACCAGGAGCGTCCCAGGGGCGGGCGCTTCACCGTTGACCAGGAACGTATGCGCCATCGCGCTGTCGGCGGCAACCTTCTTCACCTCGGCCGCGATGTCGAGCGATAGGCGGGTCGAGACGGGAAACCCCTGTTCCGCATAACGAATGGCCGGCTGGAGCGCCTGGCGCAGCGTCGTCGTCCCGAATCGCCGCAGCGCGTCGTCCCACGCCTGCACCGCGCCGGGGACCGAGACGGAGAGGATCCCCGACCCCGGAACGTGCGTCATCCCCTTCTGGGCGAAGAACGCCGGTGTCGCGCGGCTCCCCGCCCGCCCGGAGCCGTTGAGCGCGTAGACCTTCCCCGTTTTCGCCATGCGGATGAGGAGGAAGTTGTCCCCGCCGACGCCGTTCATGTGCGGGCGCACCACGGCCAGCACGCCGGCCATCGCGATCGCGGCGTCGACGGCGTTGCCGCCGCGCCTGAGGACGTCGGCGCCAGCGGCGGTGGCCAGCGCGTGGTCGGAGGTCAGGGCGCCCTGCATCCCCATCACGTCGGGTCGAAGGCTCGGGGGCTGTGCCGCCAGCGCCGGCGGCACGAGCGGGAGCGCGGCAATGGCAACGGTGGTGAGCGCTGCGATCGCGCGCAGCGCGGATCCTGGAACGGATCGCGAGTGGCGGGTCATGTGCGGAAGCGTCGTTGCAGGGAGGTCGGTTCGGGGGCCGGAACCGATCGAAGTTGACCGCGCGACCCGGTGAGGGGTAGGGCGGCGGCCTCGCCCACGTTGCCCGGGATGCTGCGCATTGGAGGTCTCTGGCCCGGGCGCGAGGGTGGGGTGCGCGCGACGGCGGCACGGGACCGCTACCCGACGCGACGACGGGGAGTCGGAGGATCGTCTCCTCCAACTCCCCGTCGCGCAGGATGCGACTCGTCAAGCACGTCCCGCTATGCGGACTTCTTCCCCATGACCTGGGTCAGGAGCGCGCCGATCGCTCCCGCGACCAGCGTGCTCCCGCCGGCGATGCCGAGGTTGCCGACCGGCACGTCACCGAGGGCGGTGGAGATGAGGCTCCCGAGGATGCCGGCCCCCGCCCCCGCGATCCCGCCGTTGGTGGCCAGCTTCCCCATGGCGGCGCCCGGCATCTCCTTCCCGGCGAGCCATCCGGTGACGAGGCCGAGGATCGTGCCGCCGATGGGGAAGAGTCCCGCCTGCTGCAACGACGGGACGAAGTGCCCGATGATCACCATCAACCCCTGCAGGACCGTCCCCATCCCCATCGCCTTCGTGAGCGCGTTGCGTTCCATGATGGTGCCTCCGAGAGAGTGAGGGAGCGGGGAGACGCTCCGCTTCGCGGGCGCGGGCGTCAAGGGCGGGGGCAGGAATCGCTCACATCGTCGTGAAGCGCCCGAGGTACTTCCGCACGCGCTCGAGCGCGTCGCGCAGCTCGATGGCCAGCTCCTTCCCGAGCTTCTGCTGCTCGCCGGTCGGTGCCTGGTTCCCCTGTCCGATGTTGCGCAGGAGCGCGCCGATCCGTTCGCTGACGCGCGGCCCCCCGGTCCACTGGGGCGCGGTGGACGGCTTGGCGAGGATGTCGAGGAGCGAATCCACCTCCGCCAGCTCGGTGCCGATGGCGCGCGCGGCCGCCGCGCCCGCTCCTTCGGGAATGGCGAGCGCCGCGCGCCGCTTCGCCTCCAACTCGGCCTTGCGGCCATCGAGCGCGCGCAGCGTGTCGTTGGCCAGCGAGAGGAGGTCGCGCAGCTCGCTGGCGACGGCAAACTGCTGCCGCAGCGCCTCGATCGACGTGTTGGACGTGGGATCGACGCGCACGGTGAGGGGCTGCTCGAAGGTCTCGTTCCCCACCGTCAGCCGCACCGTGTAGCGCCCGGGGAGGGCGCGCGGCCCGCTCGGCGCGCCGAACAGCCGCGAGGCCACCGCCTCGAAGTCCTCGGCGCCCGTCGACGGGGCGGGGGCGCGCCGCGGACGCGCCGGCTCGTACCCGAGGTCCCACGAGGTGGTGTTGATGCCCGCCTCGCGGGGGACGCGCGCCAGCGTCCGGATCACCTTCGACCCCCCGTCGAGAATCTCGACCTTCACCGCCGTCCCGGCCGCCGGGGGCGTGCGGAGGTGATAGCGGATGATCGCGCCGTACGGCGGGTTCGGACCCATGAAGAGCGCATCGCCGAGCGACCCCTTCGCCTGCTTGGTGGCGAACCGGGTCGCCGTGCGCATCGAGAAGAGGTGCGCCGGCCTTGCCGCCGCTGCGGCCAGCTCCTGGATGGCCGAGGCGTCGTCGAGGATCCAGACGCCGCGGGCGTGCGTGGCGACGATGAGGTCGTTCTCGCGTGCGTGGACGATCACCTCGTGCACGGGGATCGGCGGGAGGTTGCCGCCCAGCCGGAACCAGTCGTTGCCCCCCGTGACGCTGACGTAGAGCCCCGTCTCGGTCCCGGCGTAGAGGACGCTCGGGTTCTTCGGATCCTCGCGCAGCACCTGCAGATAGGCACCATCCGGGAGGTTGCCGGCGATGTTCGTCCAGGTGGCGCCGCAATCCGTCGTCCGGAAGACGTACGGCTTGAGGTCGTCCATGAACTTGCGCTCGAAGGTGGCGTAGGCCGTGCACGCCGCCGTGCGGCTCGCTTCCACGTGCGACACGACCGCCTCGGGGCCCACGCCCGGGACGTTGCGGTCGACGCGCGTCCAGGTGGCGCCGTCATCCCGCGTGACGTGCAGGTTCCCGTCGTCGAGTCCGGCCCAGATGAGCCCCTTCTGCACCGGCGACTCGGCGATGGAGTAGATGGTGTTGTAGTACTCGGCGGTGGTCGCCTCGAGCATGGCCGGGCCGCCGGCCCACCCGTGGCGCGTGGTGTCGTTCTTCGAGAGGTCGGGGGAGATGGCCTGCCAGGAGGCGCCGAAGTCCTTCGAACGGAACAGGACCTGCGAGCCGAAGTACACCACCTTGCCGTCGTGCGGCGAGGCGACGATGGGGGCGTTCCAGTTGAAGCGGTACTTGAGGTCGTTGACCGGCCCGCCGTCGTTGCGCCGCGGCTGCGGCGAGATGTCCTCCTGCTCGCGGGTGCGCATCTGCGTGCGCCAGATCATCCCGCCCTGCGAGTCGGTGATGATGAAGTCGGGGTCGTCGGGATGCGACGTCTGGTAGTAGCCGTCACCGTAGCTCACCAGGTTCCAGTCGTCGACCAGGATGCCTAACGGGTCGCGCGTGCGGCTGGGGCCGACCCAGTTGCCGTTGTCCTGCAGCCCGCCGCCCACGTGGTAGAACGGTTCGCGGTTGTCGGCGTGCAGCTGGTAGAACTGGGCCAGCGGGAAGTGGTTCGGGAAGCGCCACGAGGCCCCCTGGTCGCGCGATTCGGCGATGCCGCCGTCGTTGGTGTTCCAGATGCGCGCCGGATCGGTGGGGTCGATCCAGAGCGAATGGTGGTCACCGTGCACGGTCTGGGCGATCGGCCGGAAGTTGCGCCCGCCGTCGATGGAGACGGAGAGGTTGCAGGCGATCGAATACAGGCGTTCGGGGTTCTGCGGGTCGACGCGGAGATCGGCGTAGTAGAACCCGCGGCAGATCGTGCGGGCGTCATCGCTGGTCTTGCGCCAGGTCTCGCCGAAGTTGTCGCTGCGCCAGACGAAACCCTCCTTCGATTCCGCGATGGCATAGACGACGTTGGGCGACGACGGCGCCACCTTGACGCCGACGCGGCCGAGGAGCTTCGGGAGCCCTCCACCGAGCTTCGTCCAGGTGGCGCCGCCATCCACCGACTTGAAGATCCCGCCCTGCTCCGAGCCCGAGGTGAAGTTCCACTGCTTGCGGTCGAAGAGCCACATGACCGCGTAGACGATGTTCGGGTTCCGCGGGTCGATGTCCAGGTCGGCGCAGCCATGGCGGTCGTCGACGAAGAGCGTCTTGCTCCAGGTGACGCCCGCGTCACGCGAGACGAAGACGCCGCGCTCGGCGTTGGGCCCTCCCATGTGTCCCGCGGCGCAGGCGAAGACGGTGCGCGTGTCGGCGGGGCTCACCATGACGCGGGCGATGTGGCGGGTGTCGCCGAGGCCGATGAAGCGCCACGAACGCCCACCGTCGGTCGACTTGTACATCCCGCGCCCGAACGAGACCGAATTGCGGGCGTTGGCCTCGCCGGTGCCCACGTAGATGACGTCGGGGTTCCCGGGCTCGAGCGCCAGGTCGCCGATGGAGAGCGTCGGCTGCTTTTCGAACAGCGGTGACCAGGTCGTTCCGCCGTTGGTGGTCTTCCAGAGACCGCCAGCTGCCGTTCCCACGTAGACGACGTTCGCGTTGCCCGGGACCCCCTCGACGTCGGTCGACCGCCCCATCATGTTGGCCGGGCCGATGGAGCGGAAGGTGAGGCGGGCGAGCGCTGACGTGTCGACGCTGGAACGCGGCGCGGCGGCCGGGGCGCGCTGCGAAGCGGCGGTGGACGGGAGCGCGAGCGCGGCGAGGGCGAGCGCCGTCGCGTGGGCCGCACCGACGCGTGTGGCGCGGAGACGCGCGGCGCGAGGGTGCGTCGAACCGGGAGTGGCAGGCATGATACGGGGCGAGATGGTGAATGCGTGCGAAGCCCGCCGATGTTGGCCCGCGTGCCGCGCGCTCGCAAGAGTGAATTCCGCACCCCCCCTCGCCGCGCCCATGCCGGCGGCGGTGCCGCACGGCGCACCGATGTGATGTGTTGCGCCGCGCGGGCTACTGCCGGAAGAACCGCACGTACTTCACCACCAGCGCCCCGCTCTGTGGCCGGTCGATGATGAAGCTCCGCTCCAGCAACGTGGGCCAGACGGAGTTCCAGACGACATAGAGGTCCGACCCCGGCGACTGGGTCCAGCGCATGCGCAGGTTGAGCGCCGCGCGGTCGGTCCGGTCGTCACCCTGCGCGAAGGCGGTGAACGTCAGGCGCGGCGAGACCGCGTAGTCGCCGCGAAAGCGCACGGTATTCGCGACGAACGCCCCCGCCGGGAGCGCGATGTCGTTCCGCTCGTACTCCAGCGAGAACTCGAGGTGCGGCTGGTAGCGCAGGCGCCCGGTGAACGAGAGGTCGTGGCGCCTGCCGTCGTAGAAGTCGCCCGTGGAGGCCGTGGCATCCACCGACCAGGTGCGCACGTTCGCCCCCTGGTAGCGCGCCTCGACGCGGTTCCACCAGTAGCCGCCGGCGGGGACGGCGATGCCCGGGGCGATCTCGAAGTCGACACCCGGGGCGTCGAAACGCCGGATCAGGTTCACCTCCACCCGATCGCCGCTCTGGAACTGCACCCCGAAGGGGCGCGTGGTGAACGAGGCGTTGTCCATCGTGCGGTCGAGACGCCACACCACGTCGTAATTGAGGAGGTTGAACTCGTACCGCCTGACGAGCCGCGCATTGCGCGGGCGCGGCGTGATGGCCGTCGAGCCGCCCCAGCGATAGATGCCACGCTGCTGCACGAAGCCGAGCGCCGGGTCGAAGCCGGCATCCACCCGGTCGAAGCGGGTCACGATGTCCGCGTGATCGTTGGGGTAGTCGATCACGACGCGATAGTGCGCCCCCGTGGCGCCGCCCGTGCTGTCACGACTCCAGGCGGCGTTCCCCGAGAGGATGAAGTTGTCCCGCCCGGCGCCGACGAAGAACGGGAAGTTGAAGTCGACCCCGCCGTTCAGCGCCCCTGGGCGCGCTGGCCGGTCCGACAGGGTCGACATCGCACCGACGTAGCCGCGCCCCAGCACGTCGCGCTTCACGCGGGCCACGAAGTCGCGGGAATCCTCACGCCCGCCGGTGGCCACGGCGAGGAGCCCGACCTGGTAGTTCCCGGCGCGCCCCTGCATGCGCCCGCCCAGCGGGATGGTGACCGGAGTGCCGTCGCTCCCCAACCCGATGCGACGCGAATAGAAGAGCTGCGTCTGTTGCTCGCGCCCGAACGCGAAGATCGCCGCCCCCTCGGTGAAGAACGTCCGTCGCTCGGGGAAGAAGAGCGGGAAGCGCGTGAGATTGACGATCTGGCGGTCCACCTCGGACTGCGCGAAGTCGGGGCGCACGGTGAGGTCGGCGGTGAGCGTCCCGGAGACGGGGATCTTCACGTCGAGCCCGATGTCGCCGCGCTCGAGCGCGCCGGCCACCACCGTGTCGGTCCCGTCGCTGCCGAAGCGACGCTCGGGAGGGCGCGCCTCGCCCAGGACGTACGGCCGGAACTCGGCGATGGCGCGCCGCGGCAGCGCCTTGAAGCCGGTCACCGTCCCGCCGCGCTCGAGGAATCGCAGCCCTTCCGTGCGCCGCCAGGCGCGCCAGAGCAATTCCTCGTTGGTGCGCGGGAGGAAGCGCCGGAAGTTCATGTTCATCGACGTCACGTCGCGCCGGTAGCGCAGCGTCGCCCAGGGGATGAAGACCTCGGCCGTCCAGCCGAAATCGGTGATCTGCGTGCGCGCGTCCCAGATCCCGTCCCACTCCTCGTTGCCGTCCTCGGTGGTCACGTGGTCGCCGTCCCACAGCGAACCGTTCGAATTGGTCCGGAAGTAGAAGGCACTTCGCTTGTCGGAGAGTCCGTCGACCATCATGCTGACGTAGTCGTCGGAGCGGAGCGCGGCATCGCGCCGCAGCTGTGTGCGCCTGATCGCGGCCGGCTCGTCGTCGTAGCACCACCATCCGACCGCGAGCCCCTCCGGGGTGGCCAGCAGGCGCACCACGGTGCGCACCGACGGCGTTCCCCCCTCCGTGGGTTCCTTCTGGTGGAAGTCGGTGATGGAGTCGGCCTGCGCCCACTCGGGCTCGTCGAGCCTTCCGTCGAGCTGGATGGCGCGCGAGGTGCCGTAGACCGACGGCGCAGCCGACGCGGCACCGGGAGGCGTTGCGCCTGCCGGTGACCGCTGGGCGGTACCCGCCACGGGGATCGTGACGAGCAACGCCAACGCGAGGAGAATGCAGGGGGGAGGAGCGCGCATGGGAGGGCAATCTACGGGCCGTGCACCGCGCCGCACTGCCCCGAATTCCAGTGGGGCGACACTCCCGCCGACGAGGCCGACGGAAGGCATTGCGGATGGAGCCGGCATGAGGATAGGCTCACCTACGCTCACGTGAACGGCACCCGGCGCCGCTGCCACGCGCCAGCACCACTCTCACCGTCGCCTCGATGTCCTCCCGTCGCTCGTTCCTCCTTCGCGCGTCCGCCGCCGGCGGTGCCCTCCTGCTCGGCCGCCGAGTGCTGGCCGAGGCCGCGCCGCAACTCATCACGCCGCCGTCCCCGGTCGCGCCGATGCGCCTCCTGATTCTCGGCGGCACGGGCTTCATCGGTCCGCACCTGGTCCGTCAGGCGGTCGAGCGCGGGCACCAGGTCACCATCTTCACGCGCGGGCGCCGGCAGGCGGACCTGCCCGCCGGCGTCGTGCACCTCATCGGCGATCGCAATGGGCAGTTAGGGGCGCTCGAGGGAAAGTCGTGGGATGCGGTCATCGACGACTCGGCCACCAATCCCGAGTGGGTCCAAATGTCGACCACGCTGCTGAAGGGGGCCGTGGGGAGCTACCTGTTCACCTCCTCGACCGGCGTCTACTACCCCTACCTCCGACGCGGCCTGGCCGAATCCGACCCCGTGCGGCTGGAGTTCACCGATCCCAACGACGGCTCCGAGAACTACGGCGTGCGCAAGGCCCAGTGCGAACGCGTCACGCAGGACGCCTTCGGCGACCGGGCCATCGTGGTGCGCCCGACGTACATCGTGGGCCCTGGCGACACGACGGACCGCTTCCCGTACTGGCCCCAGCGCCTCGCGCGTGGTGGCGAGACGCTCGCCCCCGGGCACAAGGACGATCCCGTGCAGGTCATCGACGTCCGCGACTTGGTGGCATTCATGGTGAAGCTCGTCGAGGATCGGCGGGGTGGCATCTACAATGCGGCCGGCCCTCGTGACACGCTCACGATCTCGGGCTTCCTCGACATCGCGATGCGCGCCCTCGGCTCGTCGTCGACCCTGACCTGGATCGACGACTACGACTTCCTGGCGGCGCATGGCATCCAGTCGTCGGTGCCCTGGATCATGCTGCGCGGCAACAACCTCGGGCACACGTCGATCAGCAATGCCAGGGCCATCTCCGCCGGCCTGGCCTTTCGCCCCCTCGACGGGACGGTGCGCGATACGCTGGCCTGGTGGCAGACCGTCCCGCAGGCGCGGCGCGACAAGCCCGGCTTCACCATCACGCCCGAGCGCGAGGCGAAGGCACTGGCGGACTGGAAGGCGCGAGGGCGCTGACCCTCGTCACGGCGCATGCCGCGCGGCCTCGGTCTCCCGCGCAATACCCGCCGATGGTGTCGGCGTACAGATTTCCCACTTCACGCCGTCCGGAGCCTCCATGCGCCATCACCTCGTTCTCGCCGCCCTCACCGCCCTCCTCGCCTCCCTCCCGTCAGCTGCCTCCGCACAAGTGCGCGGGGCGGGGGAGGGAGGGCGCGGCGCGGCCATCAAGCCGGGCGAGGCGTGCCCGCCCGGGATGACCGAGGTGCGACCAGGCAACTGCCAGGCGCCGACCATGGAGCCCCCCAGCATCCTGGACTACCGCCCGCGCTCCACCCTCGTCGCCCCGGCCCACCTCGTCACGAGGGCGAAGTTCCCCGCCATCGACTTTCATGGGCACCCGACGTCGCAGCTCGGCTCGGCCGACGGGCTGGAGCAGCTCGGCGATGCGCTCGATTCGCTCAACGTGCGCGTGATCGTCGCCGCCAACAACGTGTCGGGCGAGGCGCTCAAGCGGCAGCTCGCGCTGGTGCGGGCATCGCCGCGCATGAAGGATCGCGTCCGCATCCTCGCCGGGATCGACTTCCGGAACGTGGGGCCCGGGTGGGCGCAGAAGGCGGTCGCCCAGCTGGAAGCCGACGTCGCCGCCGGTGCCGTGGGGGTCGGTGAGATCGGGAAGGGGCTCGGCCTCTCGACGCGCAAGGCAGACGGGTCTCGCCTCCGCATCGACGACCCGGAGCTGGACCCGGTCTGGGAAGCGGCGGCGCGCCTCAGGATCCCCGTCTTCATCCACACCGCCGATCCGCAGGAGTTCTGGCAGCCCATCGACTACAACAACGAGCGGTGGCTGGAGCTCGCCCTCTTCCCCGGACGGCGTTATCCCGCCGGGCAGTATCCGAGCTTCGAGGAGTTGATGACGGAGCGCGACAACCTGCTCCGCCGTCACCCGAAGACGACCTTCGTGATCGCCCACATGGGCTGGCACGCCAACGACCTCGGGCGCCTGGCCAGGATGCTGGAGGCGATGCCTAACGTGTACACCGAGGTGGGTGCCGTCCTGTACGACATCGGACGCCAGCCGCGGGCCGCGCACGACTTCTTCGTGCGGTTCCAGGACCGGGTCCTCTTCGGCAAGGACTCGTTCCAGCCCGTCGAGTACCCGTACTACTGGCGCGTCTTCGAGACGCGCGACGACTACTTCGACTACTACCGCGACTACCACGCGAAGTGGAAGCTGTACGGGATCGACCTCCCCGATGCGGTGCTGAAGAAGGTGTACTTCGCCAACGCCCTGCGGATCACCGGCGGGCTCCCACAGCAGGGGTGGCCACGGTAGCGCCGGGCGACCACACCATTACACGGAGGAGTGACGCGGATGGAGCATGATATCGGGCTGATCTCCATGATCGCCGCGGGGCTGGGGCTTGCCCTCATCCTCGGCTTCCTGGCGGTACGCCTGAAGCTCCCCGCTCTCGTGGGGTACCTGGTGGCCGGGATCCTCATCGGGCCGGCGACGCCGGGTTTCGACGCCGACGTGGCCCTCGCACAGCAGCTGGCGGAGATCGGCGTCATGCTCCTGATGTTCGGCGTGGGGCTGCATTTCTCGCTGGGCGACCTGCTCCAGGTGCGGCGCATCGCCCTCCCGGGGGCGCTGGTGCAGATCACCGTGGCCACCCTGCTGGGATGGGGGGTCGCCGAGCTGTGGGGGTGGACCGTGGGAGAGGGCCTCGTCTTCGGCCTGGCCCTATCGTGCGCCAGCACGGTCGTCCTCCTCCGCGCCCTGGAGGCGCGCGGCGTCCTGGACACGCACAACGGCCATATCGCCGTGGGGTGGCTGGTGGTCGAGGACCTGGCGTGCGTCCTCGCCCTGGTCCTCCTCCCTGCCCTCGCCCCGTCGCTCGGGGGGACCGTCGCCGCGGTGGCCCCCCAGGCCGGTGCCCTCGCCTCGCTGGCCATCACGCTGGGCAAGGTGGTGGCGTTCGTCGTCCTGATGGTCGTCGTCGGCAAGCGACTCTTTCCCTGGCTGCTCTGGCAGGTGGCGCGCACCGGCTCTCGCGAGCTGTTCACGCTGTGCGTGATCGCCGCCGCGGTCGGCATTGCCTATGCCGCATCCGTGCTGTTCGGTGTCTCCTTTGCACTCGGGGCCTTCGTGGCGGGGATGGTCCTTCGCGAGTCGTCGCTGAGCCACCGTGCAGCCGACGAGTCGCTCCCGCTGCGCGACGCATTCTCGGTGCTGTTCTTCGTCTCGGTCGGAATGCTGTTCGACCCGATGATGCTGATCCGTGAACCGCTCCACGTCCTCACCGTCGTCGGAATCATCATGGTCGGCAAGACGATGGCCGCCTTCCTCATCGTCCTCGCCTTTCGCTATCCGCTCAACACGGCGCTCACCGTCTCGGCGAGCCTGGCACAGATCGGCGAGTTCTCCTTCATCCTCGCCAGCCTCGGCGTGTCGCTGGGACTCCTCCCGCAGGAGGGACAGAACCTCGTCCTCGCCGGGGCGCTCATCTCCATCGCCCTCAATCCGCTCGTCTTCAACGCCATCGAGCCGGCGCAGCGGTGGATTCGGTCGAAGTCGACGCTCGCTCAGGCCATGGAACGCGCCGACGATCCGCTGGCCGAGATTCCGGCCACGGTGCACGAAGCGCACCTCACGGGACATGTCCTCATCGTCGGCTACGGACGCGTCGGCTCGCGCATCGGTGAGTCGCTCCTGGCCAGGCGCATCCCGATCGTCGTGGCCGAAGAGAATCGCGAGATCGTCGAGCGGCTGCGTGCGCGCGGGATTCCCGCGGTCGCGGGGGATGCGTCGGAGCCGATGGTGCTGGTCCAGGCGCACGTGGCGCGGGCGTGCATGCTCGTCATCGCCATTCCGGACGCCGTGCGCGCGCGACAGATGCTCGAGACCGCGCTCACGCTCCGGCCGCAGATGGAGACCCTTGTCCGCGTGCACAGCGACGAGGAGGACGAGCTGGTTCGGGGAGGGCACGCGCGGCACGTATTCCTGGGGGAGAACGAGCTGGCCGACGCGATGTCGGAGCGCGCCATGGAGATCGTGGAGAGTCAGCGGCGTGAGGAACAGGCAGTGGGAGTGGTGCTGAGCTGAAGGGGACCGGCGCATGCCGGACGTCGTGAAGGCCGGTTGCTGACATCCCATCCCCCCGCCACCCTGTACTGGCATGGGGACTCACGGTCGCGGGCGTGGGGACGCTGGCCTGGATCGTGGCCGATCACGTGGCCGATCACGTGGCCATCGGGCGAGGGGCCGTGCGCGTGGATGCGGACGCCGGGAGGGATCTTGCGCAGCGTGCGGCGCCTGGGGTTGCACCTGGACGAGCCGGATGGGTTCGTGACGGCGCTCAGTGATCCCGCGCCGACACTGTGACCGTGCTGCGAATCGCAGCGTCCGACTCGCGAGTTCTCGAGAAAGGCCGAGCTGGCTCGCTGCGCTCCGAACGCTGCTCCGAGACCATCCGGATGGCGCAACTCCTCACCACACGAGTAGAGCGCGAAGGATGACGAACTTCGCGTCCAAGACGTACAGAGGCCGATACTCGCCCGCGTCCGAGTCCGGATCGTAGACAAAGAACCGCTCCGTACCGGCCCTGATGAGATACACGCTCCTACCAGAACCCGAAACGCCAGCCGCTTCGTCGAGCGCACCGCCCGCCTTGGTGCAGTCCTTGGCCGTCGTGACGAGCGAAACCTGCGCGGCGGAGACGTTCGTCAATTCAAGTGCCCGCCGAAGAGCGTCATCGGCTGGCTCGGTGGACTCCAGTAGCTTCTGGACGTAGTCGATTACGCGCACGGAGGTTGAATCGGCTACCCTGCATCCGGTCGGGGGTGCGCGGAGCACGGGGCTTGACGACTCACCGGCCATGAAGGAGAGCAGGATGAGGATGGAATGAAGCATGGCTCGGTTGGGGTCACGTGAGGAATGATGGTACGGTAGCTCGTCGGTTCCGTAGTCACTAGAGTACTAGAGCCGCTGCAGGCACCCCGCTGGTGATGAGTTCTACGACTCCCACTTGTCGGGGTTCGACTACCGCTCTTTCGCCAGGGGACCTGAATCCAGCCGATGGGGTCGCTTGTCCTCTCGCTGGAGCACGCCCGCTTCGACGTCGCACGCTGTCGCCGGGCCTACAACGGGGGCACTCCCCCCAACACCCGCCATGCATCTCCTCCCGACGCTCTCCCGCCTCGCCCCGCTCCTCCTCGCCGCCCTCGC
>MEDZ01000028.1 GCA_001724275.1 Gemmatimonadetes bacterium SCN 70-22 | reverse complement strand
TTCCTGACGCGGGGGTACACGCAGCGGGTGGCGGACGTGGTGGGGGAGGGGGTGTTCGCGGAGGCGCACGAGAACATGGTGATGGTGCGGGACATCGAGTTGTACTCGTTGTGCGAGCACCACCTGCTGCCGTTCTTCGGGAAGGCGCACATTGCGTACATCCCGAACGGGAAGATCGTGGGGTTGAGCAAGCTGCCGCGGCTGGTGGACATGTTCGCGCGGCGGCTGCAGGTGCAGGAGCGGCTGACGGGGGAGATTGCGGAGGCGATCGCGGGGGTGCTGGCGCCGCACGGGGTGGGGGTGGTGGTGGAGGCGTACCACCTGTGCATGATGATGCGGGGGGTGGAGAAGCAGAACTCGAAGACGATCACGTCGGCGCTGCTGGGTTGCTTCCGCGACGACGCGCGGACCCGCGACGAGTTCCTGCGCCTCGCGCACGGGGCGGGCAACGGCCGCTGAGATGCGGGCGCTCGAGGGGACCAGCGCGGTCGTCACCGGGGCCTCGCGCGGGGTCGGGCTGGCCATCGCGCGCGCCCTTGCGGCTGACGGCGCGCGCGTCGCCCTGCTGGCGCGCAACCGCGACGCGCTGCACGCGGCCGCCGGCTCGCTGGGGACGCACGCCCTCCCCATCCCCTGCGACCTCGCGCGCACGGAGGACGTGGACGCGGCGCTCGGCGCCATCGAACGGGCGATGGGCGTCCCCGACGTCCTCGTGAACAACGCCGGAATCTTCGCCCTGGGAGCGATCGGCGCGATGCCGCCGGCCGAGGTGGAGCAGATGGTGTCGCTGAACCTCCTGGCGCCGTATCGCCTGCTGCACGCGCTGGTGCCGCGGATGCGTGCGCGGGGGAGCGGGCACCTGGTGACGATCGGCTCGATCGCCGACCGGCAGACCTTCCCGGAAAACGCGGCCTACGCGGCATCCAAGTTCGGGGCGCGGGCCATGCACGAGATCCTGCGCCAGGAGCTGCGCGGCACCGGCGTGCGCACGTCGCTCGTCTCCCCGGGGCCCGTCGATACGGCGATGTGGGATCCCATCCACCCCGAGACGCGCCCCGGCTTCACTCCCCGCGCCCTCATGCTGCGGCCGGAGGCGGTCGCCGATGCGGTCGCCTGGGTCGTCACGCGCCCGGCCGACGTGAACGTCGACGAGTTGCGGCTGAGCCACGCGTAGGCGAGCATTCGTCGCATGCACATCGAGCTGGTCGATACCCTGCGCTGCCCGCACCCGCACGAGGACACGTGGCTGGTGGCGAGCGTGACGCGCTTCGACGGGCGCGAGGTCGTCGAGGGGACGCTGGGGTGCCCCGCGTGCCGCCGGCAGTTCCCGGTGCGCGGCGGCGAGGTCGACTTCACGGCGGGCGACGGGAGCGGGGCCGGCGGAGAGCCGCCAGCCGCAATCCCCCCGGCGGAAGGTCGCGACCATGGCCGGGCGTCCGGCGAGGCGCCCGACGACGAGGCGTCTGATGAGGCGTCCGACGAGGGGACGTTCCTGCGCGCTCGCGCACTCCTCGCCCTCGCCGAGCCCGGTGGGATCGTCCTGCTGGGCGGCGTGCACGCGCGCCACGCCGAAGCATTCGAGGACGAGGGGCAGGTGATGACGCTCCTCCTGAATGCGTCGCACCCTCCGGGGGGGTGGGGGCGCCCACCGTCGGCGATGCGTGCCGCCGACGGCGTTCCGGTGGCGAGCGGGGCGCTGCGCGCGGCGTGGCTCGACCGCACCACCGCGACCCCCGGCATCCTGGCGGCGGTGGCGCGGGGGCTGCGCCGGGGGGGACGACTCGTGGCACCGACCGACGCCTCGCTCCCGGCGGGGGTGCGGGAATTGGCGCGCGACGCGGGGGAGTGGGTGGCGGAAGGGGAGGGGGGCGTCAGCGCCCCCGTCGCGCTCCGGCGCCGTTAGGCGCGCCCGCGCCGTTGGGCGCGCCGGTGCCGTGCGGTGCGCCGGTACCGCCTGCCGCGCCGCGCCGTCAGGCGGTGTGCTCGTCCTCGTACAGCTGGTCGATCAACGCCCGGTACCGCTGGTCCACCACCCGACGCTTCACCTTGAGCGTCGGCGTCATCTCCCCGGACTCGACCGAGAAGTCGTGCTCCAGCAGCGCCACCTTCTTGGGCGTCTCGAAGCTGGCCAGCCCCGGCAGCTGCTTGTGCACCTCCTTCTCCATCTTGGCCTGCACGGTCGGCATCTGCAACAGCTGCGCGCGCTCGGTCCAGATGAGCCCCTTGAGCGCCGCCCACTTCTCCAGCTGGTCGAAGTTGGGGACGACGAGGACCACGGGAAACTTGCGGCGGTCGCCGATCATCACCGCCTGGCTCACGTACTTGTTCGTCTTGATCAGGTTCTCGATCGGCTGCGGGGCGATGTTCTTCCCCCCTGCCGTGACGATGATGTCCTTCTTGCGGTCGGTGATGCGGATGAAGTCGTCCTCGATCACCCCGATGTCGCCCGTATGGAACCAGCCCTCGGCGTCGATCGCCTCGGCCGTCGCCTCCGGCTTGTTCCAGTAGCCCTTCATCACGTGCGGCCCACGGGTCAGGATCTCCCCGTCAGGTGCAATCATGACCTCCACGCCGCGCACCGGCTTCCCGATCGTCCCGATGCGGAACGCCTCGGGGGTGTTCACGCCGATCACCGGCGAGGTCTCCGTCAGCCCGTACCCCTCGAGGATCGTCATCCCCGCCGCGAAGAAGAACTTGTTGATCTCGCTCGCCAGCGGCGCTCCCCCGGACACGAAGTAGCGCAGCCGCCCCCCGGTGCGCGCCTTCAGCTTGGAGAAGACCAGCTTCTGCGCCAGCGCATACTGCAGCGCCAGCAGCCCGCGCGGCGCCTCGCCCGCCAGTCGCCGCTCCGCCCAGCGCTCGGCCACCGCGCGCGCCCAGAAGAAGATCCGCTTCTTGAGCGCGCCCCCTGACAGCGCGTTCTCCAGCACGCGGGCGTACATCTTCTCGTACAGGCGCGGCACCGACATGGCGATGGTCGGGCGAACCTCCTGCATGCAGATCGGGACCAGGTCGAACGAGTCGACGTAGGCGATCGACGTCCCGGTGGCGTAGAACCAGTAGTCCCCCGTGCGCTCGAAGATGTGACTCAGCGGCAGGAACGACAGCGCCACGTCGTTCCCCTCCATCGGGATCGCGTCGCGGGTGGCCGCGATGTTCGACCAGAAGTTGTCGTGCGTCAGCATCACCCCCTTCGGGGCGCCGGTCGTGCCGGAAGTGTAAATGATCGTGGCGAGGTCGCCGGGCATCACCGCGCGCGCCTCACGCTCCCACGCCTCGGCGCGCTCCGGCGTGTCGCACTCCGCCCCCTTGGCCTCGACGTCCGCCAGCGTGAGGTCGGCCAGGTCCCTCGCATCGGCGTCGAAGGCGATGACGAGCCGCAGCCCGGGCACCTGGTCCCGCACGGCGGCGATCTTCTGCGCCTGTGCGCGCGAGGAGACGAAGAGGGCCACCGCGCCGGAGTCGTTCAGCAGGTACGGGATCTGCTCGGGCGGGAGCGTCGGGTAGATCGGGACGTCGGCCACGCCGATGCTCAGGCACCCCCAATCCGTCAGCGCCCACTCGGGGCGGTTCTCCGACAGGAGGGCGATGCGGTCGCCCCGGATGATCTCCAGGGCGCCCAGGCCGAGCGCGATGCGACGCACGCGGTCACGAATGGCCCGATGCGAGATCGGCTCCCACGAATTCGTCGCGACGCGCACGAGCATGGCGTCGGGCTTGTCGTACCGCTCCAGTGCGTCGAAAAAGAGCCGGGTCAGCGTCCCCTCGGGGGGGCGTGGGCCTCCACTAGCGTACATCGGCGACTCCTGCGGACGATGAGGACAAGCCAACGATCTTGCGCCACGCCTCGCGCCGGGCAGCGCCGTCACCCCGCTGAGGGCCGGCGGCCACACCGGATCGAGCACCCGATCCAGCGCTACGGGGCGGGGATGACGACGATGGTGACGCGCGCCGGGGCACCCTTCAGCGCGGCGCCGCCGATGGTCGCGTTCGCGCGCACCACGATAGTATCCCGAATCACCGTTCCCGCCACCGTACGTACGCGCAACGTGCGGCTGACGATGCCCTGCCCGTCGGTGGTGTCGACCGCCGACGCGCGCCCCTGGGGGCCGACGAGCGAGTACGTCGTCGTGTCGCCCGGGCCAAGGACGGTCCCCCCGCGCACGATCTCGAACTTCACGCGGACGGCGTTCACCACCCCTTGCCCCGCGCGGACGATGAAGCCGACGGTCGTGGACGAATCGATCGACGTCCCCGTGGCGGGGAGCCGGTAGCTCACCGTGTCGGTCGCGGCACCGTTCGGGGCGATCGAGTCGGGGCGAGGGATGACCTCGACGTTGCGCACGAGGCTCTGCAACCCGCCGGCGACCGCATAGATCTTGGCCGTCCCTCGAACGCCGCTCCGGGCGACGAGCAGGTTGCCGTTCGCGATCGTGGCGAACGTGTCGGTGGTGACGAAGGACACCGGGACATCCGGGAGTCGTTCCCCGTCCCCGCCGTACACCTGGGCGCGCAGCACCTCGGCGACGCCGAGGGTGTCGCGCAAGGTGTCACCAGTCACCACCGACGGGTTGGTCGTGGCGACGAACTCGATGGCGGAGATGGCGTGGGGATCGACACTCACGTCGATGCACGACACCGTGCCAGACACGAGGGCCAGGCACGCCAGCGCCGCCCGGCGGCGGGTCACCGGAATCGCTCCGCGAGGAGCGTGGCGAGGTTCACGTACGCCTGGGCCGCGGCGTCGGCCGGGGTCCGCAGCACCACCGGCTGCCCGGCGGCGAACGCTTCCAGCGCCGCCTCGGTGCGGGGGATCACGACGTCGAAGACCATGTTCCGCGGCAGGTGCTCGCGAACGTAATCGGCCACGCGCTGCGACGAGGGATGCCCCGCCTCGAACATCGTGAGCAGGATGCCGTCCAGCGTGAGGTCGCGGTTGCTTTCCACGATCTCCTGGATACCCCGCAGGATCTGCGGAGTTGTCTGCAGGGCGAGCGGCTCACACTGGAGCGGGACGATGACGTGCTGGCTGGCTTCGAGGACGCGATGGACGATGGGGCCGAGGCCGGGCGGCGTGTCGACGACCACCACGTCGCACCGCTCGCGAGCGGTCGCCAGCAGGTCGCGCAGTACCGATGTCTCCGCGATGAGCTGCTGGTAGAAGGTGTGATCTGCCGAATCCGACACGGAGCCGGCCAGGATCACACGAAGCCAGGGGAGCGCGGTGGGGAGGATGATCTCCCGCAGGTTGCGGACGCCGTTGAGGTAATCGGCGAAGCCGTACGAGGGGTGCCCGCGGCGCAGCCCGATCCCGTAGCGCACGGCACCTTGCGGGTCGACGTCGATGACGAGCGTCTTGAGCCCGCGCCGGGCGAAGGCGGCGGCGAGGTTGACCGAGGTCGTGGTCTTCCCCACTCCCCCCTTCTGGCTGACGACCGCGAGGACGCGCCCCACCCTACTTCTCGAGCTCTGGCGACTCCGCCGCTGGCTCGGCCACCTGCGGCGAACGCAGCTCGTCGAGCGCACGCTGCGCGTGCTCGATGTTGGCCGAATCGGCGCTCCTGGAGGGGGAGGCGAGGAATGCCTCGAGGTGCTGTGCCGCCTCGTCGCGGTCGCCCCGCTTGATCAGGAGGAAGGCGAGGCCGTAATGGGCACCCGGAAGGGCGGGCTGCAGTTCGAGCGCGCGCTTGTAGCAGCGGATCGCCTCGTCCATTCGCGACTGGCGCGAATAGGCGATGGCCATGTTGAGCAGGATCTTGTGGTCGTCCGGCTTTTCCCGCAGGGCGAGTCGGTACGAGGTGAGGGCAGCGTCGAGGTCCCCCGACTTCTCGAGGGACAGCGCCTCGCCGAGGTAGTCGAGGCGCCGGGTTTCCTTCTCGCTCCGGCCGCCAAGAAGGCGGCTCAACCATGACATGCGATCGAGGCTGGTCTGAAGGGAGGGCGGCCGGCGCGCTCGCGCGCACCTCGTGCGCACGGCCAGGCGCTTGAGGCGCAAAGCTATCGTGCATCGCCAGCATGGGCAACCGCAGGGCAGCTGCGCCGCCGCCGCCGATCGCACCTCTTGGCCCCGTGCCGGCAGCGCGCACGGCGAGGTGGCGGGAACGGACGCGGCGGCGCGCGTTGCGCCCGACGCGTGCGTCGGAGATCACCAACTCGCCCCCACGCATGCGCCTCGCTAGGTTAGCCTCGAGCAGTTCCGGCAGGGCCGGGTGGGGAGCCATCGCCGATGGCGCGCCCGCACGGCGCCGCACGATGCCGAGGACGTTCACGCCGAGGTTGAGACATGTCGCCGCGTCGCTACGAGATCGATCCCACCAAGGGACGGTTTGATGTGGAATGGCCGCTCTTTGGCGAGCTCTCCCGTGCGCTCGCCCTGAAGGTGGCCAGGGCCTACGACCCGGAGATAGTGGTCGGCGTGGCCACGGCCGGGGTCATCCCGGCGGCGGTCGTCGCGGCGATCCTCGAGCGCGAGTTCCGATCGATCCTGGTGAGTCGACGTGACCCGGCGGGGGTCCGGGAGACGCCGGCCGTCCTCGGGGCGGCCCCTCACGAGGTGCGCGGGCGCCGGGTGCTGATCGTCGACGAGACGTGCGACAGCGGGGCCACGATGCGCCTGGCGGTGGCGGCGATCGTGAATGCGGGGGCGTCCGAGGTCCGGACCGCGGTCTCGTTCAAGACCGGGAGCTACGAGCCCGACTTCCACGCCCTGGCCACCGAGAGCACGATCGTCCTGCCCTGGGACCGCGAGGTGCTGGTGGGCGGGGAGCTGATCCCCAACCCGAAGTACCACGAGGTGCGTTAGGCGCCCCGGCCGACGTCAGGCGTGGGCGGTGATGGCGTCCTCGTACGGGAGGCCGCGCCCCATGTCGTCGTAGATCTGCTCCATCACCGCCGGACTCCCGACGAGGAAGCGACAGCGCGGCGCTCCCGCGGAGCGGCACTCCACCTCCAGCACCGCCACCGGCGCCCCGGCCACGCGGCCGAAGAGGTCGGCGAACATCCCGGTGGTGAGGTGGCAGCAGGGCTGGTCCATGGCGCTCGACGGGTCTGCCTCGCCCCAATCGGGGGAGTCGAGGGTGGCGACGACATCGCCCATCGAGCCGATCGAGAGACTCCCCCAGCCGGCGTCGCGGAAGAATTCCGAGGCCCGCTGCTCGAACGCCTGGACGTCGAGCGACTCGGCGGGGATCTCGCTCCGTTCGCCGAGCCATCGGCGAAAGGCCTCCCACATGGCATCGCCGCCGGCGTAGCCCGCTTCCTGGAGGTACACCGCGGCATCCGGGCCGCCATCGCGCAGGAGGGCCGAGCGCAGCGTGGCGAGCGACGCGCGCGTGAGCGCAAGCATCCCGTGTCCGGTGAGGTCGAGCGGCTGAGGCATGGGGAATCCCGTGTGGTTAGCGTCCAACTCTCCGCAGCAACTCGGCCTCGTCGATGACCTCGACGCCGAGGGCCTTGGCTTTTTCCAGTTTGCTCCCCGCCGCCTCGCCGGCGACCAGGAAGTTCGTCTTCTTCGACACGCTGTCGGTGACCCGCGCACCGGCGCGCTCGAGCATCTCGGTGGCGTCGGTGCGGCTGAGGGTCGGGAGCGTCCCTGTGATGACGACCGTGAGCCCCCTGAGGGCACCATCGTGGGCCATCGGCTGCGGCTCGTCCATCGTGAGCCCCATCACCTCCAGCCGGTGAACGAGGGCACGTGCCGCTGGATCCTGGAAGTATGACACCACGGACCTGGCGATGATCGTCCCGATGCCATGGACGCGGGCCACCTCCTCCTCGGGCGCGCCCATGAGGGCCGACATCGACCCGAAGTGGCGCGCCAGCAGCTCGGCCGCCGTCGCCCCGACGTGGCGGATTCCCAGCCCGAACAGGAGGCGAGAGAGGGGCTGCGCCCTGGACGCCTGGATTGCCTCGACCAGGAGCTGCGCACTGCGCTCGGCGAAACGCTCGAGGCGCTCGACCTGCTCGGTGGTCAGGAGGTACAGGTCGGACGGGTCACGCACCAGCCCCGCGGCCACCAGCTGCTCGACGCGGGCATACGAGAGCCCGCGGATGTCCATGGCATCGCGCGACGCGAAGTGGACGAGCCCCTCGAGCCGTCGTCCCTCGCACTCGACGTTCGGGCAGTAGATCGCGACCTCCTCCTCGTCCCGGATCACCGGAGTGCCGCACACCGGGCACTCGCGGGGCATCCGCCAGGCGAGCTCCGTGCCGGTGCGCTTCTCGGGAACGGGGCCGATCACCTGCGGGATGACCTCGCCGGCGCGCTTGACCTGCACGGTGTCGCCGATGCGCAGGTCCTTGGCGACGATGAGGTCCTCGTTATGCAGCGTGGCGTAGGTGACCGTGGTCCCCCCGATCTCCACCGGGTCGAGGACGGCGTAGGGATTGAGGGCCCCCGTCCGGCCGACGTTGACGCGAATCTCGAGGAGGCGGGTCTCGGCGATGTCGGGGGCGAACTTCCGGGCGACCGCCCAGCGGGGCTCGCGCCCCCCGACGACCCCGAGCTCGTCCTGGAGGGCGAGCCGGTCGATCTTCACCACCCCGCCATCGATCGCGAAGTTGAGCGTGGAGCGCACCGCGTGCTCCAGATGATGGGCCCACTCGTTCACCTCGGCCAGCGATGCGCAGCGGCGCCGGTGCGGCGCCACCGGGATCCCCCATGACTCCAGGGCATCGAGGACCTCCCACTGCGTCGACACCGGGAGCGATTCTCCCGGGGCGGCGACCACGGTGTAGCCAAAGAAGCGCAGCGGGCGGGTGGCGGTGATGGCGGGGTCGAGCTGGCGGAGCGACCCCGCCGCCGCGTTGCGCGGGTTGGCGAAGACCGGCTCCCCCGCCTGCACGCGCTGCTCGTTCATGCGCTCGAACAGGTCGAACGGGTAGTAGATCTCGCCGCGGATCTCCACGCGCCCGGGGTGGCCGCCGCCGTGCAGCCGGAGCGGGACGTCACGGACGGTCCGGATGTTCGGCGTCACGTCCTCGCCCACCGTTCCGTTCCCGCGGGTCGCCCCCGTCACCAGGACCCCGTCCACGTACAGCAGCGACACCGCCGCCCCGTCGATCTTGAGCTCGGCCGAATAGCCCGCGCGCCGCACCTCCTCTCCCGCCAGGCGCACGAGGCGCTCTTCCCACGCCTGCAGCTCCTCGTCGGAGAACGCGTTGTCCAGCGACAGCATCGGGACCCGATGCGTGTGCTTGGGGAGGGCGCTCACCGGGGAGGCCCCCACGCGCCGCGTGGGCGAGTCGGGAAGTTGCAGCTCGGGGTGCTCGCGCTCCAGCGCCTGCAGCTCGCGGAACAGCCGGTCGTACTCCGCGTCCGACATCGACGGACGGTCGAGCACGTAGTACTCGTACGACGCGCGATCGAGCAGCGTACGCAGTTCGGCGGCGCGTTGGGCGGGGGCGGGCATCGGGCGAGAAGACGAGAAGACGAGAAGACGAGAAGACGAGAAGACGAGAAGACGAGAGGACGCCCGCGAAGGGGGGGTGGGCGGAAACAATGCGAAAAAGGGTCCGGCGACAAGCGCCGGACCCCGTCTCCCCGGTGACGGGGGCTCGATGTGGCGGGGGCTACTCCGCCGCCTCGCCCTCGCCCCCCTGCACCCCCTCCTCGAGCCCCCCCTGGAGGAGGAAGTTCTCCACGAAGAACAGTCCCGGCTCGCCCGCCCGGCGGACCATGCGCAGGAGCGTGTCCATGCTCGACACCTCCTCGCGCTGCTCGTTCACGAACCACTCCAAGGCGTTCTTGGAGAGGTGGTCGCTCTCCTTGATCGCGAGGTCCACGAGGGCATTGATCTGCTTGGTGACGCGCAGCTCGGACTCGAGCGAGAGCTTGACCGCGTCCTCGGCGGAGGTGAAGGCGGACCGCGGCGCCGGGATGGCCGGGATGGTGGGGGTCGCCCCGGCGTCGACGAGGTACTTCACGAAACGCATCGCGTGGTCGCGTTCCTCGGCGGCCTGCCGGTAGAAGTGCTTGGCCAGGGCCGGAAGCCCCTCGCCATCGAAGTACACGGCGATGGCCACGTATTGGTGCGAGGCCGCGAGTTCGTTGCCGATCTGCTCGCACATGGCGGCCGTCATCGCGTCGGAAATGAGCATGTCGCGTCGCTGGGTGAAGGGTGTCTGCACGGTAAACGCGCCCAACGCGCCCACCGTTCCCGGCGGCGCTCCCCGGGCAAGCTAGCCGCGGTGTGCTACCGCGCCAGCCGCGTCACCCTTTCGATTCCTCGGCGATCACCTGCAGCGCGACCGAGACCAGGCGATCCAGCTCCTCGTCCGACTCGCGCGGGAGCAGCGTCTCGGCCCAGAGCTGGTCTTCGCTGCGGGCATAACGTGCCACCAGGCGCCGGATGAAGCCGACGAAGGCGATCCGCTCCATCTCCAGGCGCCGCCGGCGCGCGTCCTCTGCATCCTCGGCACGCTGCACCCGCTCGAAGCGGTGGGCGTTGCGCAGGGCGCGCGCGGCGAGCGAGGCGATCACCTCGCAGAACTGGATGTCACGGTCGGAAAACGGCGTGCTGCCACGCTCCGTGCGCAGCACGATCGCGCCGATCACCGCCGTGCGCCAGCGGATCGGGACGACGACGATCGAGCGGACGCTCCGCAGGTCGAGCGCCTCGCGCACCCTCTCCAGTCGCGGGTCGACCTGCACGTCCCGAATGAAGACCGTCTGTCCCGAGGTGAAGGCATGGGCGAGCTCGGGGTAGCGGTCCAGGTCGATGGCCAGGTTCGAGAGCGTGGGGTCCTCGTAGGTGGCCACCAGGTGGACCTCTCGGTTCCCCTCACCGGCCAGGTAGATGGACGAACGGTCGAGCCCGAAGAGCTCGCCGAGCCGGCGGGCGATGCGCTGCAGCACCTCCGCCACCTGCAACGAGCTCCCGAGTTCCCGTTGCAGGTCGACGACCACCAGGAGCTGGTCGCGCTCCCGGGTCAGGTCGTCGATGCGTTCGCGGAGCCGGACGGCCTCGTCTTCCGCCGTGTGGCGGAGCGTCGAGGTGTCGAGCGAGGTGGACGCGTCTGCCGTCGGCGGCGCGTCGAGGGAAGCAGGCGTTGGCAGGGACATGCGGAGCGCGGCGCGTCTCGTGGAGGGCGATGCGGGTCCCGCCGACCGGGCGGCGGGATCTCCGCCCAAGGACGCGCCAGCACGGGTGCGGGTCATTGCGTGCGCCGCCGCGCGCCGGTCGCGTGAGCAGCGTCACGCGACCGGTGTGTACCATCATCCCGGGCCGGGAAGGGTGTGAGGGCCGCGGTCGATCAGCCGGTTCACCTCGGCCAGGACTGCCTGCGGTGCGCACGGCTTCGCGAGATATCCGTCGCATCCGGCCTGCAGCGCGCGCTCGCGGTCACCGGGCATGGCGTGGGCGGTGAGGGCGATCACGGGAATGTGGCGCGTCAGCGATTCGCTCTTCAGCCGCTGCGTCGCCTCCCACCCGTCGACCAGCGGGATCGAGATGTCCATCAGGATGAGGTCGGGGAGCTCCTGCCGCGCCCTGGCAATCCCTTCCTCGCCGTCCAGCGCCTCGCTGACGCGGAAGCCGTGGTGGCGAAGAATGGTCGAGTAGACGATACGGTTGTCCTCGTTGTCCTCGATGATGAGGACCCTGCGGTCCCGTCCTGTCATCCCCCCTCCTTGCTGCGGCCGTCGAGGCGGCGCAACGCCGCATCGGCTTCCTGCTTGTACAGCGGGTCGTTGAAGTCGGTATGCCGTCCGCGGATCACGAGCTCGAACTGCTCCCGTGCCTTTGCCTTCTCGCCGATGTCGGCGTAGATCTTGCCCAGGTCGAGTCGATGCGTGAGGCGGTCGGGATCGACCGCGACCGCTCGCTCCATGAACGCGACCGCGTCCTTCCAGTTCGCCTGGCCGAAGACCTTGCCGCCCAACACGTTCTTCGCGAAGAAGCGCTCGAATCCGTTGAGGCGCATGATCTCGGCGTTCCAGACGCCGAGGACGTGCAAGGCGCCCGGGTGGTTGGGGTCGAGGCGCAACGCCTCCAGCGCCTGCGCCCGGATCTCGGTTGCGTACTTCACGCGGTCGCGCACGCCGAGGGTGAGCGCATTGCGGCCGAGCGCGCGGGCAAGGTGGAAGTGGGCATCCGGATCGTTAGGGCTTGCCTCGACGGCCCGGCGGGCGTATTGCTCTCCCTTGCGGAAGAGCGCCGTTCGCTCGCGGGGGTCGGCGGTCCGCTCCCCGATGTCCACGGCACTTCGCGAGGCCTTGCCGAGCGCTTCCCCGTTCTGCGGGTCGGCGGCCAGCGCCGCCTCGTACTGGAGGAGTGCGGCGGCGGGGTTGAAAGTCTCCTGTTCCCGGTCACCGCGCGCGATCTGCTCGGCGACCGACTGACCGCCGGCGACCGAGGAGAGCAGGAGGGCCGAGGCGGCCAGCAGCAGGGATCGGATGGTCTGCAACGACACGATGGGTCTCCGCGGCTCCGCTACGCGGCGCGCAGCAGCGCTGACAGGGGCGAGGTCGTGGGGGTGAGAGATAATACCCCAAACCGACCGCACATGCTTGCCCAGCGATTGATCGAACTGAAGCGCGATGGCGGGAAGCTCTCCCCGGGCCAGTGGGAAGCGCTGGCGCGCGCCTACGCGACGGGAGGCATGGCCGAGTACCAGATGGCGGCGTTCCTCATGGCCGCCTTCCTCCGCGGGCTCGACCGTGAGGAGGTCGGAGCGCTGACCCGCGTGATGCTCGATAGCGGGCAACGCCTCGACCTCGCGCACCTTGCGGCGGGGCGCATCGACAAGCATTCCACCGGTGGCGTGGGCGACAAGGTGTCGCTGGTCCTCGCTCCCCTGGTAGCGTCGCTGGGCGTGGTGGTCCCGATGATGTCGGGGCGCGGGTTGGGGCATACGGGGGGGACGCTCGACAAGCTCGAGTCGATTGCCGGCTTCAGGACGCGGCTCTCCCTTGCGGAGGCGCGCCGCCAGCTGGACGAGCTCGGTTGCGCGCTGATCGGGCAGAGCGAGGAGATCGCCCCGCTGGACCGCCGCTTGTACGCGCTGCGGGACGCCACGTGCACGGTGGAGAGCATCCCCCTGATCGCGGCGTCGATCATGAGCAAGAAGCTGGCGGAAGGGCTCACCGGACTGGTCCTGGACATCAAGCGGGGCTCGGGTGGTTTCCTCCCGGATCTCGATCGGGGGGTGGAGCTGGCGCGGCTCATGATCGACCTGGGGGCGGAGCACGGCTGTCCGGTGGTGGCGCTGCTGACGGCGATGGACCGGCCGCTCGGACGCGCGTGCGGCAATGCGCTGGAGGTCGAGGAGGCGATCCACGCCTTGCGCGGCGAGGGGCCGCCGGACCTGATGCAGGTGACGTACGCGTTAGGCGCGGAGATGCTCGTCCTGGGCGGCGTGGCGCCCAATGCGGACCACGCCAGGCGCAAGATGGAGGTGGCGATCTCCAACGGGCGGGCCGCCGAGATGTTCCAGCGCATCATCGCGGCGCAGGGGGGCGATCCGTCGGTGGTCGACGATCCGTCGCGCCTTCCCCAGGCGCGCGAGGTCGAGATCTACTCCGCGCCGCGCGGCGGGGTGGTGGCGCGGGTGGAGCCGCGCGCGGTGGGGCGGGGGGTCATCGCCCTGGGAGGAGGGCGCACCCGGATGGAGGACGCGGTGGACCCGAGCGTGGGCTTCGTGATCCGGGCGCGCCCGGGCGACGTGGTCCGGCTGGGGGAGCCGCTGGCCACGATCTTCGCGCGCGACGAAGCCGGGATCGCCGCCGGCATGGCGTCGTTGGCCGAGGCGTTCGTGATTGCCGACGAGGCCGAGCCGCCGCTCCCGCTCGTGTCGCACCGCGTGACCCGGGCGGGGGTGGAACCGTACGAGGCGGAGCCGTGGGTGCGGACGGCGGAGTTCCCGGTGTACGTGGAACCGAGATAGTGGGGAGAAGACGGGAAGACGAGAAGACGGGATCCAGGGAGCCTTCGGACGCCGCACTCGCACGCGGCGGGGCAGGCGGCGGGGCAGGCGGCGGGGCGTGCTCTCGTCTTCTCGTCTTCCCGTCCTCTCGTCTTCTGCTCCTCACATGGCCGTCGTCTTCTTCGGCGGCGGCACCAACTCCGGGAGGCCCAGCGCCCGGAGAATCGGGTTCATCCGCTGCACGCTGGCATTGACCTGCCGCTCCACCATGTCGATCACCGTCTGGGCGTCGCGGCGCACGTCGCCCATGTACTCGCGCTGGGCGGCGATGACGGGGGTGAGGCCGTTGTCGATGCTCCCCATGAGCGACATCGCGCGCTCGAGCGGGCGCGGCCCCTCGGAATAGAAGGGGACCACGTCGCTGCGCGGTCTCGTCAGCTGCAGGCGGACGCTGTCCAGCTTGACGATCTCCTCGCCGGCTGCCGTCGCCATGTCCCGGGCGGCGTCGCCGCGCATCTCGGTCCCGCTGGCCCGGCGCTCCTCGATCTCCCCCTTGAAGGCGACGAGGTTGCGTTCGGTGTCGATCAGCGAGGCGATGACGGTGTTGAGGCGTGTCGCCTGCTCGAATTGCTGGCGGGGCTCACCCTCGGTGACCTCGGCGCTGGGATCCATGCGCACCGTCAGCGACTGCTCCTGCGAGGCACCGGCGACCGTCAGCCGCACCACGTACTGTCCGGGCAGGACCTGCGGCCCCATCGGGCGCGCACGCCAGTCCGAGGGATCGGCGCTGTCGGGCGGCATGTCGCTCAGCACCTTGGGCGCATCCATGCGCAGGTCCCACGTCACGCGGTTGAAGCCGGCGTCGGTGCCCGGGCGCTTGAGGGTCCGGATCACCGCACCGTCCCTGAGGATCTCGAGCTTGAGCAGCGAGTCGGCTGCCGGCTTCTGCCCCAGCCAGTAGGAGATGATCGCGCCATAGGGCGCGTTCTGGCCGCGGAACTGCTTGTTTCCCCAGTTCCACTGCTGGTCCCCCTGGTTGTAGCGGGTGGCCGTGCGCACCGGGAAGAGGTGCGACGCCTTCGCCGCCACCTGCGCCGACATCTGCTGCACCGGCGCGGCGTCGTCCAGGATCCAGATCGCCCTGCCATGCGTGGCCAGGATCAGGTCGTTCTCGCGCGGATGCACCAGCACCTCGTGCACGGCGACCGACGGGAGATTCTTCAGGTGCAACCGCGTCCAGCTGGTCCCGCCGGTCCACGACACGTAGAGCCCGAGCTCCGTCCCCGCGTACAGCAGGTTGGGATTCCGGGGATCCTCGCGGATCACCTGCACGTACGCGTTGGCCGGGAGGTTCCCGGTGATGTTGCTCCACGTGCGCCCGAAATCGGTCGTCTTGAAGACGTAGGGCCGGTAGTCGTCCATCATGTGGCGCTCGAAGGCGGCATACGCCGTCCCCGCCGCCGTGCGCGATGGCTCGACGCCGCTCACCACGGCGTCGGGGCCGACTCCGCCCACGTTAGGCGCCACGTTGACCCATGTCTTCCCGTCGTCCCGCGTCACCTGCAGGTTGCCGTCGTCGGTCCCCGCCCAGAGCACCCCCGGCTGCGCCGGCGATTCGGCGAGCGAATACACGTTGCCGTAGTACTCGGCGACGGTGTTCTCCTTCAGGATCGGCCCGCCGGCGTCGCCCTGCCTTGACCGGTCGTTCTTCGAGAGGTCGCCGGACAGCGCCGTCCAGGTCTTCCCCCAGTCGCTGGAGCGGTACACGATGTTGCCGGCGAAATAGACGACCTTCCGGTCGTGCGGCGACTGCACGATGGGCGCGTTCCAGTTGAAGCGCACCGCGTTGGAGTCCGCCGCATAACCGTCCATGCGCTTCACCTGTGGCGACGCCTCCCGCTGCTCGTAGGTGCGCAGGTTGGTCGCCTGGATCCCCCCGGCCTGGTAGTCGCTCAGGAAGAGGTCCGGGTTGTCCGGGTGCGACACCGCGTAGTAGCCGTCGCCGTTCTGGATGAAGCGCCAGTCGCTGGCCAGCACGGCGGCCCCGCGCGTGCGCGACGGGCCGGTCCAGACGCCGTTGTCCTGCAGCCCGCCGGCCACGTGGTAGAACGGCTCGCGCATGTCGTAACTGAGCTGGTAGAACTGTCCCACCGGGAGGTTCTGGAACCACTCCCACGTCTTCCCCTGGTCGTACGAGACGTTGAGTCCCCCGTCGTCCCCCATCAACAGGCGCTTCGGGTTGGACGGGTCGATCCACATCGTCTGGTGGTCGCCGTGGAAGTTCCCGGTCATCGGCTTGAAGGTCAGCCCGCCGTCGATCGACACCATGTACGACATGCCTAACGTATACACGCGGTCGGGATTCTGCGGGTCCACCCGCAGGTCCGCATAGTAGAAGCCGCGCCCGAGCGTGTGGGCGTTGTCGCTCACCTTGCGCCAGCTCTCGCCGTGGTCGTCGGAGCGGAAGACGTACCCCTCCTTCGTCTCGGCCACCACGTAGACCACGTTCGGCGACGACGGCGCGACCTTGATCCCGATGCGCCCCATCAGCTTCGGGAGCCCCTTGGTCATCTTCTGCCACGAGCGCCCGCCATCGGTGGAGCGGTACACGCCACCGAGCGTGTCGCCGGAGCGGAACGTCCACTGCTTGCGGTCGAAATGCCACATCCCCGCGTAGAGGATGTTGGGATTCTGCGGATCGATGTCGAGGTCCGAGGCGCCGTGCCGGTCGTCGGTGTGCAGCACCGGCTTCCAGCTGTCGCCCCCGTCCTCGCTCATGAAGACGCCGCGCTCCGCGTTGGGGCCGAACGCGTGGCCGATCGCCGCCACGTACACCTTGCGCGGATCCCTGGGGTGGATCACCACGCGCGGGATGTGCCGCGTGTCGGCGAGCCCCAGGTGCTTCCACGTGCGCCCGCCATCGGTGGTGCGGTAGATCCCATTGCCGAACGAGACCGAGTTGCGGACGTTCCCCTCACCCGTCCCCACGTATACCACCTCGTGGTTCGTCGGATCGACGGCGAGGTCGCCGATCGACTGCACCGGCTCCCTGTCGAAGACCGGGGTCCAGCTCGTCCCGCCGTTGATGGACTTCCAGACGCCGCCCGAGGCACTCCCGGCGTACAGGATCGCCGGGTCGCCGGCGACCCCCTCGATGTCGGCCATGCGCCCCGACATGTTGGCCGGGCCGATGTTGCGCCAGGCGAGCCCGGCGAAGGTGGACTCGGCAATGGAGCCGCCCATCGCCGGCGGTGCGGCGCGTTGCACCTGGGCAGCCGCCGGCAGGGTGGCGCCGAGGAGGGCGAGGACCAGGATCGACGCCGTGCGTCGGCCGCGGCAGGTGGCGCGAGGAGTCATGGAGACGCGTACCTCTGGGGAATTGGGAGGGCGATGCCTCGTGGCATCGCGCGCGGCAATCATACGCCGCCGTCGACGATCGCGGGAGCGGCCACGGCGCGACCAGCCACCGCGCCCTCGCGGCGCGACCACCCATCGCGCGCCCGCCCGCCGCGCGCCCGGGCGCCTCCGCCCCCGTGCCGTCCCATGGCGCCCCCCTTCTCCGTGGGAAACACGCGCGACATCTTGTCGCAATCGCCCGCCGAACGGGATCGTGCGGACGCCGCTCCATCCCGCCGCTCCATCCCGCCGCTCTCGCCCGCCATCCACATCACGCCATCGAGGACTCCGTGGACATCGACCTGAAGAAGTACGGCAAGCTCGCCTCGCTCGGCGCCTTCGGAGTCGCCGCGGGGTGTGTGGCGCTCTTCGCGCTGCTGGCCTGGGTGGCGACGCCCACCGCGACCGGCGGCATCGACGGCGTACATGCGACCATCGCCTACATCGGCGTGGGTGTCCCGCTGGCCGCCATCATCGCCGTGCACGTGGTGTACGCGCGGCAACTCGCGAGGTACGCGAAGTCGGAGTAGGCCCGCACGGCAACGCGCGCCGTACGCGCGGTCGGCGCCGGCACGCACGGTCGGCGCGCTCCCCGCCGGGGATGCGGTGACGGGCAGTCCGGCGTGGGCCGTCTCGCTTCCGGTCGGACCGGGCCAGCGCCCGCCGTGGGGCGTCAAGCGGAACGGCGGCACGCGCATCGTCTCGCGCGTGCCGCCGTTGTCATTTCCTCCCTGCCCGGCGAGCCGGGCCCGCGCGTCGCCTAACGCCGACCGAAGGCGAAGGAGAAGCCGACGCCGTACGTGGGGTCGGCGTCCTCGACCCCGAACGGGAGCGAGATGTGCGGGCGAATGAGGAAGGTGGGGGTGAGGACGAAGCTCAAGCCGCCCGAGAGGATGCCGAACGTCTCGGTATCAGACTCCGTTCCGCCCGCGACGTCGACGGTGAAGCGGGTGTAGGCGGCCTGGAGCGCCGCGAAGGGGATGAGGCGCATCGTGGAGCTGGTCCCGACCTCGCTCCCGATCGCGATGCCGGCGGTGCCGTAGGTCTCGCTCGAGCCGTAGCTGCCACCGAGGACCTCGACATCGGGGTAGTTGACGTAGCCGAGGGTGCCGACCGGGCAGACCGCGACGTTCTTGCGGGTGCCGACCATGTAGGAGAGGCCACCGTCGATGGCGACCGACTTGGCGGTGCCGTCGACGTGATCGATGTCGCGCAGCTGGGCGGAGACCCCGCCGAAGGCGATGGACGAGCCGAGGCCGAGGCGCGCGTCGATGGCCTTGGCGCCGCTGGTGAACAGGCCGCCGACCGTCAGGTTGGTCGAGTTGGTGACTAACGACGAAAGGCCCAGGCAGGCCTGTGCCTGCGCACCGGCAAGCGGCAGAAGCGAGGCAGCGAATGCAGCGAGGATCTGGCGTTTCATGTATACGCTCCGGGTTGAAGTCAGCGGTGCCTGTGAGCCAGGGCGACCGCGGTTCCTAGATAGGCGGGTCGAGCCTGCGGCGCAACGGTGCTACGAGATCCAGGTGCCGAGTGCGACGCCGAAGAAGGCAAGCACGAGCAGCGCCACGGCAACGATCCCCAGCAGGACCGCCGCCGCGCGCAGCGTCGTCAGCGCCCGCGCTCGCCTCTTCGTGTCCCCCCGCTCCTTCGCCGCGATGCCCCACGCGCCGCCAGCTGCCAACAGGAGGAACGGGGGGAGGGCATGCCACGCGCCAGGGGCGAGGAGGACGAGTGCCACTCCTCCCACGAGTCCGGTGACCGTCATCACCACCAGGAGCGCGTCGGGGGCTCGCCGCGTGAGCGACGTCACCAGGGCGCCGAGCGTGGGCTCCGGCCCCTCGGGGGAGGAGGGGGGGATCGTCAGATGTCGAGGTTGCTCACGAAGCGCGCGTTGGCCTCGATGAATGCCTTGCGCGGCTCCACGTCGTCGCCCATCAGCGTCTGGAAGATCTGGTCGGCCATGACCGCGTCGTCCATGTTGACGCGCATGAGGGTGCGGCGCTCCGGGTCCATGGTGGTGTCCCAGAGCTGCTCCTTGTTCATCTCGCCGAGTCCCTTGTAGCGCTGGATGTTCACGGAGTTGCGCTCCGACCCGCCGAGGCGCTCGGTGTACGCCTCGCGCTCCTTCTCGTCGTAGGCGTAGAACTCCTGCTTCCCCTTCGCCACGCGGTACAGCGGGGGCTGCGCGATGTACATGTAGCCGGCCTCGATGAGCTCGCGCATCTGGCGGAAGAAGAACGTGAGCAGGAGCGTGCGGATGTGCGCCCCGTCCACGTCGGCGTCGGTCATGATGATGATCTTGTGGTACCGCGCCTTCTCGATCTCGAACTCGTCCTTGATCCCGGTGCCGATCGCGGTGATGATCGTCCGGATCTCCTCGTTGGAGAGGACCTTGTCGATGCGGGCCTTCTCGACGTTGATGATCTTCCCGCGGAGCGGGAGGATCGCCTGGAACTCGCGGTTGCGCCCCTGCTTGGCCGAGCCGCCGGCCGAGTCGCCCTCGACGAGGAAGAGCTCGCACATCGCGGGGTCGGAGAGGGAGCAGTCGGCGAGCTTGCCGGGGAGCGTGCCGACGTCGAGCGCCGACTTCTTGCGGGTGAGGTCGCGCGCCTTGCGTGCCGCTTCGCGCGCCCGCGCCGCCGATACCGCCTTCTCGACGATGATGTTGGCCGTGCGCGGGTGCTCCTCGAGGTACGCCGAGAGCCAGTCGTTCACGACCGTCTTCACCGCCGACTCGGCCTCGGAGTTCCCGAGCTTCGTCTTCGTCTGTCCCTCGAACTGCGGCTCGCGCACCTTGACCGAGACGACCGCCGTCAGTCCCTCGCGCACGTCGTCGCCCGAGAGGGAGAAGTCGGCCTTCTTGAGGAAGTTCCCCTTCTGCGCGTAGCTGTTGATGGTGCGGGTGAGCGCCGCCTTGAAGCCGGTGAGGTGCGTCCCGCCCTCGTGCGTGTTGATGTTGTTGACGAAGGTGAAGACGTTGTCGCTGTAGCCGTCGTTGTACTGCAGGGCGATCTCGATCCCGATGTCGTCCCGATCCGTGTCGAGGTACAGCACCTCGGGATGGAGCGGCTTCCTGCTGGTGTTGAGGAACTTGACCATCTCCTGCAGCCCGCCCTTCGCATGGAAGGTCTCGGTCTTCGTCCCCTCCACGCGCTCGTCGCTGAGGGTGATGATCACCCCCTTGTTGAGGTACGACAGCTCGCGCAGGCGGTTGGCCAGCGTCCCGTAGTCGTAGTGCAGCTCGGTGAAGATCTCGGGGTCGGGCTTGAAGTAGACCTTCGTCCCGGTGTCGCGCTCCCGCACCTTGCCCAGCGCCTTGAGCGGCGTGGTGGTGGTCCCGCGCCGGAAGTCCATGTAGTACTCCTTCCCCTCGCGCTTCGTCCACACCTTGAGCTGCTCGGAGAGGGCGTTCACCACCGAGACGCCCACGCCATGGAGCCCGCCCGACACCTTGTAGCTGTCCTTGTCGAACTTGCCGCCGGCGTGCAGCACCGTCATCGCCACCTCGATCCCCGGCATCTTCTCCGTCGGGTGCATGTCGACCGGGATGCCGCGCCCGTTGTCCTCCACCGTGATCGAGTCGTCGGCGTGGATGGTCACCTTCACCGTGTCGCAGAAGCCGGCCAGCGCCTCGTCGATGGAGTTGTCCACCACCTCGTAGACCAGGTGATGAAGCCCGCGCGCTGACGTCGAGCCGATGTACATGCCCGGGCGCTTGCGAACCGCTTCCAGCCCCTTGAGGACCTGGATGTTGCTCGATTCGTACGAGTTCGCCTGGGGATTGGTCTTGGCCATGTCTGCCCGTGTTGGACGGCTGGAGGGACCCGAAGAAGTGCCGAAGCTCGGGGAGTGCGAGAACCATGAAATGTACCCCGGCACGAGCACATTTTCAACCGCGGAGCTGCTCGCCTAACCGGTTGTTTCTTAACGGCTTAGCGGCACTTGCCCGGTGCCGTCCGCCCCGGGGAATCGCCCCGCCGCTAGCGCATCAGCGTCCAGCGCAGCCGATGGATCGGCTTGTCACCCGTGATCCGGTTGATCGAGGCCAGGAGCTCGCGCTCCATCATCGTGAGCTCCGACATCCAGGTGTGGCTGCGGACAGCGACGAAGAGCGTCCCGTCTTCGGTGATGGAGAGGGGGCGCGTCACGGCGGCGATCTGCGGCCCCACCAGCGCCCCCCATTGCTCGAGCACCGCCGCCTGCTTCACCCGCGCGTCGATCCCGCTGCGCTTGAGGAACTGCGTCAGGAGGTCGGCCAGGCGCTCCGGTGAGTCCGGCCCGTTAGGCATCGCCCCGCCTCCCGGTGGCCACCCCGGCGCCGGTCACGCCCTCTGGCGCCAACTCCCCGTCGAGAATGCGATAGCGCGGCAGCGAGGTGTACTCCGGCGGCACATCGCCCTCGCGCGGCACGACGAGGAACGTCTGTCCGGCAGGCCCCTCCCGCAGGACCCCGAGGATCCGGCGCGCACGCTCCACGTCGAGCTCGGCGAACGGGTCGTCGAGGAGCACCAGCGGGGTGCGCCCCCCGCGCTCCCGCAGCGTCTCGCGCTCCAGCAGGCGAAGGGCGATCGCTGCGGTGCGCTGCTGCCCCGCCGACCCGAAGGCGCGCAGCGCCTTCCCCCCCATCTCGAGCGCCAGGTCGTCACGGTGCGGACCGCTGTGCGTCACCCCGCGCCGGAGGTCGTGGGCGCGGTCGCGCTCGAGCGCCGCCGCCAGCTGCATCCTCACCGCCCCCTCCTCCCCGGCATCGTTCCCCGGCACCGCGAGGGCGGTGTGGTACTCCAGTGTCACCCGCTGTCGCTCGCCGATGGCCGCACAGAGCGCCTCGAGCCGGGGGGCGGCCCAGCGGCTCCACTGCAGGCGCTCGCACCACAGCGTCGCGCCGGCCTCGGCCAGCGCCGGCTCCCACACCGTGGCCCGCTGGGCGCCGTCGCCCCGCCGCACCGCCTCGCGGAGCGAGGCATTGCGCCTGACGAGCGCCGCCCGGTAACGCTGCAGCGCGGTCAGGTAGCGTCGCGAGGTGGAGGCCAGCGCGATGTCGAGGAAGCGCCGGCGCTCGGTCGGCGCCCCCGCCACCAGCTCCACGTCGCGCGGCGAGAACATGACCGACGGCACCGCCCCGAAGGCATCGGCCAGCCGCTCGCACTCCACGCCGTCCATGGTCACCTTCTTGCGCCGCGCCGCGCGCGCGAAGCCGACCCCCATCACGTCCACCCGTGCCCCCGCCAGGCACGCCTTCACGTGGAAGGCCTCGGCGCCGAAGCGGACCAGCTCCACGTCGCGCGCCCCCCGCACCGATCGCAGCGTGTGCAGGTAGCGGATCGCCTCGAGCAGGTTCGTCTTGCCGTGCCCGTTCGGGCCGACGATCGCCATCCCCGCCACCGGCACCTCGAGCTCGACGCGCGCCAGGTTCCGGAAGTCGCGGATGGAGAGCGCGGCCAGGGCGAGTGTCACCGGCCCGTGAAGTTCGGGGGACGCTTGGCCAGGAACGCCGCCATCCCCTCGGCCATGTCCGCCGTCCCCGAGAGGATCGCGAAGTGGTTGGCCTCGAGGTTGAGCCCGTCGTCCTGCGTGGATTCACTGCCACGGTTCACCGCCTCGATGCAGTGCGCGACGGCGAGCGGCGCGTTGGCCAGGATCTGCCGCATCATCGCCTCGGCGGCCGGGAGCAGCTCGGCCGCCGGCACCACCTTGTTCACGAGACCGATCCGCAGCGCCTCCTGCGCATCGACCATCTCCCCCGTCAGAAGCAACTGCAGCGCGCGCCCGCGTCCCACGAGGCGCGGCAGCCGCTGCGTCCCGCCGTATCCCGGGGTGATGCCGAGCTTCACCTCCGGCTGGCCGAACCTGGCCGCCTCGGAGGCGATGCGGATGTGGCACGCCATCGCGAGCTCGCACCCGCCGCCGAGCGCGAAGCCATTCACCGCGGCGATGACCGGCTTCGGCGACTGCTCGAAGGCGTCGAAGACGCGCTGCCCGTGTGCGGCGCGCATCTTGGCATCCATCGGCCGCTGGCTCGACAGCTCGCCGATGTCGGCCCCGGCCACGAACGCGCGCTGCGCCCCGGTCACGATCACCCCACCGATGTCATCGCGGCGGCGCACCTCGTCGATGGCCCGACCGAGCTCGGCGATCGTGGCGTCGTTGAGCGCGTTGAGCTTGTCGGGGCGGTTCACCGTGAGGAGGGCGATGCGATCGGTGACGCCGAGCGTGAGGTTGTCGAAGGACATGGCGCAGGCACGAGAGGGACGAGGGTGGGGCCGCGTACGTCAGCCGGGTGAAATCTACCGCCATGCGCCCCTCGGGCGTGATGCCGTCGATCCGCTCCCGCTCACGATGGGGACGGGGTAGCTTAGCCCGCCATGGAGATCATTCAGGCGGTGCGCTGGTCGCCGGGCGGCGACGCCGTGCGCATCATCGACCAGACCCAGCTCCCGGGGACGTTCGCCGAGCGCGACCTGCGCACGGTGGACGAGGTGCGCGATGCCATCAGGACTCTCGCGGTCCGCGGGGCGCCAGCCATCGGGATCGCGGGCGCCATGGGGATCGTCACCGCCCTGGCTCCGCATGCCGGAGAGGCGCCGGGGGCGTTTCGCGATCGCTTGCGGGCGGTGGCGGCGGAGATCCGCGAGGCGCGACCCACCGCCGTCAACCTCGGCTGGGCCGTCGACCGGATGCAGCGCCTGGCCGACGTGACGGACGGGAGCAACGAGCTCCTCCTCGCCACGCTGCGGCGTGAGGCGACGGCGATTCTCGAGGAGGACCGGGCCATGTGCGAGGCCATTGGCGCCCACGGCGAGCCGCTCCTTCCGGAGGGGGCTCGGGTCCTCACCCACTGCAACGCCGGGGCGCTGGCCACGGGGGGCATCGGGACGGCGCTGGCCCCAGTCTACCACGCGGCGCGGAACGGGCGCCGGGTGGTGGTCTATGCGGACGAGACGCGCCCCCTGTTGCAGGGGAGCCGCCTGACGGCGTGGGAGCTGGCCCGGGCGGGGATCCCGGTCACCGTCATCGCCGACAGCATGGCCGCGTCGCTCATGGCGCTCGGGGCGATCGACCTCGTGATCGTGGGGGCGGATCGCATCGCCGCCAACGGTGATGTGGCCAACAAGATCGGGACCTATGGAGTCGCGGTCCTCGCGCACCATCATGGGATCCCCTTCTACGTGGCGGCCCCGTCGTCCACGATCGATCCGACGACGCCGACCGGACGCGAGATCGTCATCGAGCAGCGCGCGCGCGAGGAAGTGGTGCGCCCCTTCGGCGCCGCGACCGCGCCGAGCGACGTCATGGTCTGCAACCCCGCCTTCGACGTGACGCCGGCGACACTCGTGACGGCGATCATCACCCACCGGGGGATCGTGCGGGGGCCGTACGACTTCACGAGCGCCTGGTGGACCAGCGCATGAAGCACGTGCTCGCCATCGACCAGGGGACGACCGGCACCACCTGCCTCGTCGTCCGCGCCGACGGCGCCGTTGCGGCACGTGCCTACCGCGAGATCACGCAGCACTATCCACGGCCCGGGTGGGTGGAGCACGACGCGGTCGAGATCTTCCAGCGGACGTGCGAGGCCGCGCGCGAGGCCATCGAGATGGCGGGTGTCACGCCGGTCGCCGTCGGCATCACCAACCAGCGCGAGACGATCATCGTCTGGGAACGCGAGACGGGACGCCCGGTGTCGCGCGCCATCGTGTGGCAGGATCGCCGGACGTCCGCGCGTTGCGCCGAGCTCGCGCCACGGGGGGCGGAGATCGCGACGCGCACCGGGCTCGTCGTGGATCCCTATTTCTCGGCGACCAAGCTGGAGTGGTTGTTGCGCGAGGAAGCGCTCGAGCGCCGCGCCGCCCGGGGCGAGCTGCTGGCGGGCACGATCGACGCGTGGCTCATCTGGACCCTCACGGGTGGGGAGGTGCACGCCACCGATCCCACCAATGCCTCGCGTACGATGCTCTATGACATCGACGCGGGGGCGTGGAGCCCGGAGCTGTGTGCCCTCTTCGGAGTTCCGCTCGCAATGCTCCCGGACGTGCGTCGTTCGGCAGGCGACTTCGGTGTCGCGCGGCGCGAGCACCTGGGCGTGGAGCTCCCGATCTGCGGCGTCGCGGGCGACCAGCAGGCGGCGCTGTACGGCCAGGGATGCTGGGCCGGCGGCGAGGGGAAGAACACGTATGGCACGGGTGCCTTTCTCCTCTTCAATGCCGGTGCGGCGCGCCCCAAGGGCGGGGGAGGACTCCTCACCACGGTCGCGTGCGACGCGTCTGGTGGTCCGGTCTACGCCCTCGAGGCGGCGATCTTCGTGGCCGGTGCCGCGGTGCAGTGGCTCCGCGACGGGTTGCAGCTGGTGGAGAGCGCCGCCGAGACCGAGTCGTTGGCCCGGTCGGTCGAGTCGACGGGGGGCGTGTATTTCGTCCCGGCGTTGGTGGGGCTTGGTGCCCCGCACTGGGCCCCGGAGGCGCGCGGCACCATCGTGGGGATCACGCGCGGGACGTCGCGCGCCCACCTGGCCCGGGCGGCGCTGGAGGCCATGGCCTATGGCACGGCCGATGTCGCGGCCGCGGTGCGGGAGCAGGGCGTGGCGCTCGACCGTCTCCGCGTCGATGGCGGGGCCACGGCCAACGACTGGCTGATGCAGTTCCAGTCCGACGTCCTGCAGGTGGTGGTCGAGCGCCCGGCGATGATCGAGACCACGGCGTTAGGCGCGGCCGGGCTGGCGGGAGTCACCGCCGGCGTGTGGCGCTCGCCCGGCGAGTTCCTGGCCGCGCATGACTTCACGCGGTTCTCGCCGCAGCGCGCGGCGGCGGAGGTGCGGGCGGGGTACGCGGGGTGGCAGCGGGCGGTGCGCGCGGCGCTCGCCTGGGCCGATGATCGCCCATGAGGCCGGCGGGCGCCGGGCGTCGCACTCGCCGTTCCCCGTCCGCGCGCCGTCCGGTCTCCGTCGGGCCATCGCTGGACCGGGGCGGCCAGTCACACCATCATTCACGCGCTGCGCGAGTGACAGCGATTCCCGCGCGCGGGATCCTCATATCCCCCACCGCCCATGACCGACGACGACGTCCCGCGCGAACAGCGCAAGAACGTCCTGCTCCGGATTCTCATCGACGACATGCTCGCGCAGGTGCGGGAGATCCATCGGCAGGCGACGGGGCCGTGGGACCCGAATGATCGTGAAACGGCCGAGCGGGCGCTGGAGCGCATCATGTCGCAAGTGCGGCAGGAAGCGCTGCGTGACGGAGATCGCTGAGCGCGTGGCGCTCCCCTCGTCGTCCCGCTGACATGGCTCCTGCGGGACTCCTGGCCAGTTGGGCGGCCGCGCTGTTCGCGGCCTGGGCCTTCATCGGCGGTCTTGCCGCGCAGTCCCCCGGTCACCCGGCCCGGCGGTCGGCCCAGCGGGCCCTCGTCGCGAGCGCGGTGGCGGCCGCCGGCGCCACCGCCGTGATGCTGGCGTTGCTCCTGTCGGGAGACGTCACGGTCAGCTACGTGGCGCGCAGCATCGCGCGAAACGTCCCGGCGCCGTACCGGCTGGCCGCCATCTGGAACCTCCCGGCCGGCGCGGTCCTCCCGACGGCGGCGCTGGTCGCCGTCACCGGGAGCCTGGCGTCGGTACGTGCGCGCGGCTCGCTCGGTGTGGCGGTGGCGGGGGCCATCGTGATGTCGCTGTGCGCCGCCTCGCTGGCGGCCGCACCGTTCACCACGCTGCCGTGGATTCCCACCGAGGGGCTCGGCCTGGCGCCCGTGCTGCAGAATGCGTGGTCGGTCGCGGGGCGCATGGCGCTGGTGGCGGCCATCGCGCTGGCGACGGTCGCGAGCGTGGCGGCGGCCGACCGCCTGGCGCAGGGGGGAGCCACCGCGGCCGCACCGCGCCTGCAGGCGCTGCTGCCGCTTGGCACGCTCGCCCTGCTGGGGGTGGCGATGTGGGCGTCGGCGCGCGGGGCGTTCGTCGCCGGCGCCCAGGCCTCGCCGGCCCCGCCAGCTGCATGGGGCGGGGCCCTCGTCCCGGCGCTCGTCGCGACCGTTTTCGCGTGGCACGGGGGGCGTGCCGGCGGGGCCGCGGCGTTGGGCACCGCCCTCGGCGCGCTGGGACTCATGTGCGTCGTCGTCCTCGCCCCTCCCGGGCGCGCCGCGGCGGCGCCGGCGATGGCGGCCTTCGCCGTGGCCTCCCTCGGTGCGGCCACCTGGGGAGCGGCCCGGGGCGCCGTTCGCGCGCGGGCCGGCGTGCGGCGCGTGCTGGCGCTCCTGGCGATCTCTGCCCTCGCGAGCGGAGCGGCGACCACGTTGTGGCTGGCGGGAGACGGAGGGGCCTGGAGCGTCCCCGCGGCCCAGTGGCTTCTCGCCGCGGGCGGCGCGGCCCTGGTCCTTGCGGAGGTCCCGGGGCCGGAGGCGACCGCCGTCCGCGCGCCGCGGTACGGCGCCGCATGGGTGGTGGCCGGCGGTGTGGCCGGGGGCGCGCTTGGCGCCTGGCTGTCGCCGAGCGCATCACCCTCCCTCGCCTGGTCGGTCCTGGCGGGGCTCGCGACGGGGATGGCCGCCTTGCGGCTGGCGGGTGCGACGGGGGGCGTGGCGACGCTCCCGCTGACGATCCTCTCGCTGGCCACGGCCGCGGCCGCCCTCGCGTCGGCGGGGGAGGGAGGGGCCGTCCGCACCGCCATCGCCATCCCGAGCGGAGGAGAGGGCGAGGTGGCGATGCGCTTCGGTCCCCCCGTCACGCTCGCCCACCAGGGCGTCTCCCGCTTCCCCGATCGCAACGCCCACGTCCTCGCCGTCGCCCTCGAGCCGGGCCGCGGGGGGCGACCGCTCCCCCTGGTGTCGGTGGAGCTGCGCGAATATGTCGACTCGCGTGACGAGACGCTGGGCCCGGCGGCCTCGCGCCCGGCGGACTTCGGGACGCGGTCGCAGGAGGTGCGCGTCGAACTGGCCGAGGTCGGTGCCGACGAGGGGGTGCGCCTGTCGGTGACGGTCGTGCCGTTCGCCGCGGGATGGACCCTCGCCCTCGTATTGGTCGTCCTCGCCGCGCTGGTCCGGGCGGCGACGCTCCTCACCTCATCACCGGCCGGGGTTGCACCCGGCGAGACCTGCGAATGACTGCGCTCATCATCGGAATCGTGCTCGTCGTCGGAGGGGTGGCCTTTGCCGCGGCCCCCTTCCTGCGGCGTCACACTGCAGCTGGCGAAGGCCCCCGCCGGCATGGCGCCGCGGCCGATCCCGCATCTGCCGCATCCGGGCGCGCCGCGGACGCCGAATCGGGGAGCGCGACCGTTCCCGCCGGGGCGCTGCCGGCGCCGGCCGGCGCTCCACGCGCCCGATTCGCCGCGCTGCCGGCGTCGCTGGCCGCCGAGCTCGAGGAGCTGGAGCTCGACCTGGCGATGGGGAAGCTGTCGGAGGGTGACTACCGGACGCTGCGCGCTGGGCTCGAGCGGCGGGCGGCGAAGGGGGCGACCGCATCTCCGTCAGCTGCGGCCGGCCGCACCCCTCCCAGCGCCGGGACGGTCGAGTCGATCCCCGCGCCGCCGGGCGATGCGCCGTTGGAGCTGGACGCGATGGCGGAGCGCCTCGTGCGCGAAGCGCGTCAGCGCGCCGTGTCGTGCGCGACGTGCGGGCCGCGCCCCGAGCCCGGGGCGCGCCATTGCTCGCACTGCGGCCGGGCGTTGGGCGGCTGCCCGTCGTGCGGGCGCGAGCTCCGCGTCCCGGGGGCCCGCTTCTGCGACCACTGCGGGGCGGCGCTCGCCACGCCCTGAGCGGGCGCCGTTTCCGCGGCCCCCGCGTGGCCTAACGCTCCAGTGCCTCCAGCCGCCGTTGCGCCATGCGCAGCGGGACGAACGTCGCCAGCAGGCAGAGGAGCGCGGCGAGGCCGAAGCCCAGCACCATCTGGGTCGGATCGACCGTCTCCGGCGCGCCGTACAGCCGGGCCGACAGGTACTGGTACACCGGGCGCGCCTCGAGGAAGATCATCCCCCCGATCACGACCACGGCGGTCATCATGAACATCAGTCCGCCGAACGAGGTGGGGATCTGCGCCGCGTTCTCGGTCTCGAAGCGCGGGTAGAGCGTCCCGAACCCGACCGCGAGCCCGGCGATGGCGAAGGTGAGGAGCGTGATCGATCCCACCGAGACGGCGAACATGAAGGCGCTCACCTGCAGCAGCGTGTTGGTCACGGTGACGATCGCGAGCGCGAGGACGAGGAGGGGGACGGTCCCGACCCAGAACTTCGACCACAGCAGCTCGCGCATCGACATCGGGCTCGAGCGCAGCAGCCACCACGAGCGTCCCTCCAGGCTCACGCCGGGAAAGAGGAAGCGCGCGGCGACCGACGCCAGCACGAATCCCGCCAGCCCGAGGTTGAGGAAGGGGATGAGGTTCACGATGAAGAAGGTGATCCCGTCGCCGGTGAGCGGCAGGAACTTGATGTTCACGACGTACACGACCACCAGCACCCCCAGCAGGATCAGCTGCGACCACTGGGTGGTGTCGCGGAAGAAGACGCGGAGCTCCTTGAGGATCAGCTCGCGCCGCAGCGTCCCGAACGGCGCCAGGAGCCGGGCCACGATTGCCGGGCGCCCCGTGCTGCGCACGCCCTGCTGTGCGCTCTCCTGCGCCTTGGTGAAGCCGACGGCGTACAGGCGGCGGTGCAGCAACGCCCCGAGCACGACGAACGCGGCGGCCGTCGACCACAAGAGGTAGAGGGGGAGCGGGTCGAAGTCCCCGGTGAGCCATCCCATCAGCGTTCGCTGCATCCATTCGCTGGGGAGCGCCGGCGAGGTGGGGCCCCGGAGGATGGCGATGAACTCCACGAGCGAACGAAACCCCTCGGGCCGGGCCAGCTGCTCCGGGCGCATGAGGCGGAAGAGGATCACCACGCCCGCCCCGGCAAGCACCGTGATGACCGACAGGATGTCGCGGGTGCGCCTGGCGGGGAAGATGTTGACCAGGAGCAACGTGATGGCGCTCCCCACCACCGAGGGGATGATGAGGAACGGGACGAACGCCACCAGCGCCACCAGCGGGAAGAGCGGCCCGCCCTGGTACGCGATTCCATACGCGCTCAGCATCGGGATGGCGAGGAGCACCACCATCCAGCTCGAGTGCACCATCGTCTCGAGCAGCTTCGCGCCATACAGCGTGAGCCAGTCCACCGGTGCCGCGACGAGCAGGTCGAGGTCGCGGGCGAGGAAGAAGCTGGACAGCGACGTGATGATGTTCGAGAGCAGGAGGATCGAGACGAACGAAAGGAGGAGGATCCCGAGGAGCTTCCCCGCGAGCAGCGCCCCGATCTCCTCGACGCCCTTGAAGTAGGCCAGCACCCGGTAGAGCGCGCCGAAGGCGAAGGCCCAGAATCCCAGCCCGATGACCCCGAGAAGCGCGTAGCGCGCGGCGCGCCCCGTCTCGGCGGTTGCCGCGCGGGCGCGGGCGGTGAGCCACTTGGGGGAGAGGAGATGGAGGAGCGTGCTCCCCTTGCCCGCCCCCGGGACGACCCGTCCTCCGGCGGGGGTGTAGCGGGCATCGTCACCTGCCACCAACGGGTGCGCTCCCGAGAGGAGACGGTGTCGCTCCACCACCCCCGGCGTCGGGGCAGCCGGGAGCGGCGGGAGCGGATGGTCAGGCATCGAGGACCTCCACGAGCCCCCGCACCGCGTTCTCGCCCGTCAGCCGCAGGAAGATCTCCTCCAGCCCCTCATCGCCGCGCTCCGCGTGCCGTCGCAGGTCGTCCATCGTCCCGCAGGCGCGGATGCGCCCCTTCTGGATGATCCCGATCCGGTCGCACATCGCCTGCGCCACCTCGAGCGTGTGCGTCGACATCATGATCGTGTGCCCGCGGCGGGTGTATTCACGGAACAGGTCCTTCAGCGTCCTCGCCGCCTTCGGATCGAGCCCCACCATCGGCTCGTCGACGACGATCACCTCCGGGCGGTGCACGAAGGCGCTGGAAATGATCAGTTTCTGGCGCATGCCGTGCGAGTACGACTCCACGAGCTCGTCGCGCCAGTCCTCGAGGTCGAAGAGCGCCAGCAGCTCGCGCGCGCGCTGCTCGACCCTGGCGCCGTCCTCGCGAAACAGCCCCGCGACGAAGCGCAGGAACTCCATCCCCGTCAGCTTCTCGTATATGAACGGGCGATCCGGAATGAAGCCGAGCTTCGCCTTGGCCGCCATCGGGTCGGCGGCCAGGTCCAACCCGGCAATGCGCACGCTCCCCGCCGTGGGACGGAGGATCCCGGCGATCATCCGGAGCGTCGTCGTCTTGCCGGCGCCGTTCGGCCCGAGGAAGCCGAACAGCTCTCCCTTCGGGACGAAGAGGTCGATCGCGTCGACGGCCGTGAAGTTGCCGTACTTCTTGGTGAGTCCGGTGAGTTCGATCATCGTGATGCGGGGCGGGGCGTCCGGGAGATGACGTCGAGGCCGATGGGGTCGATGACGCGGGCGAGCTCCGCCTCCAACGAGAGACTCCCCACCCAGAGGCGGATGTGCGAGGCGTCGGTGGGGAACGCCCCGAGGGTCGGGTCGACCCCAACCCAGCGTTGCAGCATCACCTCGGCCCACGCGTGGCGGTACGGCGTGCCGTCCGCCAGCAGGATGCCGCTGACGGTGCGCGCCGGGATCCCGGCGGCGCGGGCGAGCGCCACGAACAGCTGCGCATGCTCCGCGGCATCGCCGCGACGCGAGCGGAGCGTCCCCACGGCGCTCGGGAGGGTGACGGATGGCTCCACCACCAGCGAGTCGTGGACCCACTCGGCGATGCGTCGGGCGACCAGGTCGGTCTGCGCCTCGCGGCGTCGCAGCTTCCGCGCCAGCGCCACGATGACCGGGTGCTCGACCTCGAGCAACGGCTCGGCGCGCAGCTCGCGGGCGAAGCGCGCGCGGGTCGCCGGGCTCGGCGGGAGGGGGAATGAAGGGAGCAGCGCGCGCTGGTCGTCGCGGACCACGGTCACCGTATCGCCCTGCACGCGTTGCGAGCCGCCGTGCACGGGAAGGCGCGCGAGGTCGAGCCCGCGGATGCGGACGCGCAGCGTGTCGAGCGGCGTCCCGGCCGCGCGCGCCGGGGGAAGGGTGGCACGCTCACCCCTGGCGGCGCGGGCGCGCAGCGAGCTGGCGGCGCGCCAGTTCTCGAACGCCACCTCGTAGGCCGTGCGCCGCACGGTGAGCCCGCCCGGCGCCCGGAGGGTGATAATTCGCCCGAGATCGTCGACCCAGGCATCGAACGGGCCACCATCCGTGGCCACCAGGTGGAAGCCGCGCACGGTGTCCGCGTGGGCGCCGAGCCAGCGGCGCGAGTTGGGATCGAAGGCGGCGCTGTCGACGAGCACGAAGGTCGACTCGGCGCGGATCGACACCGGCAGCGGGCGGGCCGACATGGTCACGGGGTCGAACATGTCGACCGTGGCGTCGCGCCCCACCTCGGGCGCATCGCCCAGCATGACCGCCAGCGGGACGACGGTGGGGAGGAGGAGCGGCCCCGCCAGCTGCACGCGGATGGTGTCGGCGGGGGTGGCAGGGGCCTGCACCACGTATTGGAGGAGGGAGTCGCCGACCGTGCGGCCGTCGGCCCGGAGGGCCATCGAGTCGCTGGCGACGGTGATGGCGAAGTCGCGCAGCGCCAGGGCGCGCGACAGGCGCACCACCGACTGCGCGGTCGAGCGCTGGAGCGCCCCGCGAATGGTGAGGTCGGCGACCAGGTAGTCGGTCACCTGCACGCCGCCGGGCACCGTGTCGATGGTGCTCGACGCGAACCCCACATGCCGACCGTCGCGCTCCACGGCGAAGAAGGTGGCGCCGGGGGCCACGCGCATCGCCGCCGCCGCCAGCTTCTCGCGCGGAGAGCGCGAGAGCTCGCGCTGCGCGAAGGCGGCGATCCCCGCCCCCCATGCCGCGAGGATCCCGATCGCCAGGGCGCCGCGCGCGTTCATGACAGGAGGGCCATCGAGGTCTCGTCGTTGATCCAGTTCACGTACTTCTCGAGTCCCCACTGCACCTCGAGGGCGAGCAGCTCGGGCACCTTGTACGGGTGCAACTCGGCGAAGGCCCGCTCCAGCGCGTGCAGGACCGCGGAGCGGGTCTTCATCAGGATGACGGTCTCCTGCTCGTCGGCGATTCTCCCCTCCCACCGGTACAGCGACCGGGAGCCGGGGAGGAGGGTGCCGCAGGCTATCAGGCGGCGCTCGAGGAGGGCACGCACGAGCGTTGCCCCCTCGTCGGGGGAGGCCACGGTCGTCATCACGACGACGGCATCGGTGTGGGGCATGGATTCGACTGGTCCGGGGGGCGGTGGCCGGGGCACGCCGCCCCAGCAGGGACAGCGCAGAGGTAGCGGAAGTCACGCGGGTCGCGCCAGCTGCCAGCCTTGAAGCGCGCCCGGCCTTCGGTCAATATTCGGGATCTATGGCCGACGAAGCGCTGATCGTTCGCGGGGCTCGCGAGCACAACCTGCAGAACGTCGATGTCACCATCCCGCGCGACAAGCTCACCGTGATCACGGGGCTGTCGGGGTCGGGGAAGTCGTCGCTCGCCTTCGACACCATCTACGCGGAGGGGCAACGGCGCTACGTCGAGTCGCTGTCGGCCTACGCGCGGCAGTTCCTCGGGCTCATGGAGAAGCCCGACGTGGACACCATCGAAGGGCTGTCGCCGGCCATCTCGATCGAGCAGAAGACTGCCGGGCACAACCCGCGCTCGACCGTCGGGACGGTCACGGAGATCTACGACTACCTCCGTCTCCTCTACGCCCGCGCCGGGACGCCGCACTGTCCCAGCTGCGGGCGTCCGGTGCAGCGGCAGAGCGCAGGACAGATCACCGACAGCGTCCTGGCGTGGCCCGAGGGGACGCGCATCGAGATCCTCGCCCCCCTCGTCCGCGGGCGAAAGGGCGAGTTCCGCGAGCTCTTCGAGGCCGCGCGGAAGCAGGGCTTCCTCCGCGCGATGGTCGACGGCGAACTGGTCGAACTCGCCTCGCCGCCCAAGCTGAACCGCCGGCAGAATCACGATGTCTCCATCGTGGTGGACCGCCTGCTGGTCCGGGGCGAGGATCGGGGGCGGCTCACCGATTCCATCGAGACCGCGCTCAAGCTCGCCGACGGACTCGTGGAGGTCGTGACGCACGCCGGCGAGCAGGGGACGCAGCTGTTTTCCGAGCGCTACGGCTGCCCCACCTGCGGCATTTCCATGCCGGAGCTCGAGCCGCGGCACTTCTCGTTCAACTCGCCCTTCGGGGCCTGTCCCGCCTGCAGCGGCCTCGGGACGCGGCGCGAGGTGAGCGAGGCGCTGATCATCGGCGACCCGTCGCTGACGATCCTCGAGGGGGTGATCCTTCCCTGGGGGGAGCCGGACGGCTACCTGCGCCGGGTCATCCTCCCGGGGCTCGCGAAGGCGCTCGGGTTCGACCTCAACGCCCCGTGGGCCGGGCTCCCCGAGCGCATCCGGCGCGTCCTCCTGCACGGCGGCGCCGGCGACGCGGGGGTTGCGGCTGACGAGAAGGGAGGCGCCCGGGGCCGGGCGAAGCGCGCCACGGCCAAGGCGCCCGCGCGGCGTGTCGCCGCCTCCCGTCTCCCCTCTCCCGTCCAGTGGGAGGGGATTCTCGCCAACATCGCCCGCCGCTACCACGAGACCGACTCCGACACCATCCGGATGGAGCTCGACGGCTTCATGGTGGTGCGCCCCTGCGGGACGTGTGCCGGGCGCCGCCTGAAGCCGGAGTCGCTCGCGGTGACCGTGCACGAGCGCAACATCGGCGAGGTGGTGGAGCTGTCGATCGGCGAGGCGCGCCGCTTCTTCGACGACGTCCCCGTTCGTGGCAACGGGCGGGCGGGGCTCGACCCCGAGATCGCGACGCCGATCCTCAAGGAAGTGCGCGAGCGGCTCCGCTTCCTCGACGACGTCGGGCTGGACTACCTCACGTTGGGCCGGTCGGCCGAGTCGCTGTCGGGGGGCGAGGCGCAGCGCATCCGCCTCGCCACGCAGATCGGGTCGCGCCTCGTCGGCGTCCTGTACATCCTCGACGAGCCGTCGATCGGGCTGCACCAGCGCGACAACGCGCGCCTCCTCGCCACCCTCAAGCAGCTGCGCGACCTGGGGAACACGGTCATCGTCGTCGAGCACGACGAGGACACCATCCGGGAGGCCGACTACGTCATCGACCTCGGGCCGGGGGCGGGGAAGCACGGCGGGCGGGTGGTCGCCGCCGGGAGCGTGCAGGACGTGATGCGCGTCCCCGACTCGCTCACCGGGCGCTACCTCAAGGCCGAGCTGAAGATCGCCGTCCCCGGCGCCCGCCGCCCGGTCGACCGCGGTCGCCTGCTGCGGGTGGAGGGGGCGCGGGAGCACAACCTGCGCGACCTCACCGTCGACTTCCCGTTAGGCACGTTCATCGCCGTCACCGGCGTCTCCGGGTCGGGGAAGTCCACGCTGGTGGAGGACATCCTGCACCGCACGCTGGCCCGGCATTTCTACCGCGCCCGGGTCATCCCCGGCGAGCACCGGCGCATCACGGGGCTCGAGCACATCGACAAGGTCATCGACATCGACCAGTCGCCCATCGGCCGGACCCCGCGCTCGAACCCCGCGACCTACACCGGGGTCTTCACCCCCGTGCGCGAGCTCTTCGCCGAGATGCCCGAGGCCAAGATCCGCGGCTACGGCCCGGGGCGCTTCTCCTTCAACGTCAAGGGGGGGCGCTGCGAGGCGTGTCAGGGCGACGGGCTGGTGAAGATCGAGATGCACTTCCTCCCCGACGTCTACGTGCCGTGCGACGTCTGCAAGGGCAAGCGCTACAACCGCGAGACGCTCGAGGTCCGCTTTCGCGGCCTCAACGTCGCCGAGGTCCTCGACCTCACCGTCGAGGATTCGCTGGCCTTCTTCGAGCACCAGCCGCGCATCCACCAGAAGCTGCAGACGCTCTTCGACGTGGGGCTGGGCTACATTCACCTCGGACAGAGCGCGACCACGCTCTCGGGAGGCGAGGCGCAGCGCGTGAAGCTGGCCACCGAGCTCTCCAAGCGCGACACCGGGCGCACGCTGTACATCCTCGACGAGCCGACCACGGGGCTGCATTTCGAGGATGTGCGCCTCCTCCTCGACGTCCTGCATCGCCTGGTCGACCGCGGGAACACGGTCCTCGTCATCGAGCACAACCTCGACGTGATCAAGACCGCCGACTGGATCGTCGACCTGGGTCCCGAAGGGGGCACCAAGGGAGGGGCGATCGTCGCCACGGGGACGCCGGAGGAGGTCGTGCGCGCGTCGGGGTCGTATACTGGTCAGTACCTGAAGCCCATGCTCGCGCGCCGCTAGTCGCCCGGCCCTTCCTCCTTTCGTCTCTGCATCGATGGTTTCGCTGCTCGACATCATCGGCCCCGTCATGGTGGGGCCGAGTTCCTCGCACACCGCCGGCGCCTGCCGGCTCGGGCTCCTCGCCCGCGGGCTGGTGGGCGGCACGCCCCAGCGGGCCCGCATCGAGCTGCACGGCTCCTTTGCCCGGACCGGCGAGGGGCACGGGACCGACAAGGCGATCGCCGGCGGGCTGATGGGGTTCCGGCCGGACGACGAGCGCCTGCGCGACGCCCTCGACATCATGGAACGCGAGGGGCTCGCCTACGAGTTCGAGAAGACCAAGCTCGGGGAGGAGGGGGAGACCCACCCCAACACCGTCCGCATCACGCTCGAGCGGGGCGACCGCCATGCGGTGATGGTCGGATCGTCGTTAGGCGCCGGGCGCATCCTCGTCTCCGAGGTCGACGGCTTCCCCGTGGAGGTGCACGGCACCTACCACACCATCGTCCTCGTGGCCGAGGACATCAAGGGCTCCGTCGCCCGCATCGCCGGCCTCCTCGCCGACGACGGCGTCAACATCGCCAACCTGCGCCTGACGAGGAAGCAGCGCGGCGGCGACGCATTCATGGTGATCGAGTTGGACGACGAGCCGGGCCCCGAGGTCCGCGACCACATTCGCGCCCTCCCCTGGGTCAGCTGGGCCTACCGCCTCGACAAGGTCGGCGCCTGACCCTTCTCGCCTTCTCGCCTTCTCATCTTCTCGTCTTCTGATTCGACCATGTACAAATCCCTCGCCGACGCCATCCGCGACGCGGAGTCGCAGCGCACGACCCTGGCCGCCGTCGCCCTCGCCGCCGAGTCGCGCGACCAGGGGCGCACGGCGGACGACATCCGCGCGACGCTCGCGCGCGCCCTCGACGTGATGCGCGGCGCCGTGAGCCAGGGGCTCACCGGCGAGTTGCGCTCGGCGTCCGGGTTGGTGGGTGGCGATGCCGCCAAGTTGCGCCAGGGACCGCCCGGCCCACTGGCCGGGACCCCCTTCCGCGACGTGCTGGCCCGGGCCCTGGCGGTGCAGGAGGTGAATGCGGCGATGGGGGTGATCGTCGCGGCCCCGACGGCGGGTGGGGCGGGTGTCCTCCCCGCCGTCCTCCTCGGCCTCGCCGAGGCGCGCGGCGTGGGCGAGGAGGCGCTCATCGACGCCCTGGCCACGGCCGGGCTCATCGGCGCCGTCGTCGCCGAGCGGGCATCGCTGTCGGGAGCGGAGGGGGGGTGCCAGGCGGAGACCGGGGCCGCCGCGGGGATGGCCGCCGGTGCGGCGACCGAGATGCTGGGAGGGACCCCATCCCAGGCGGGCCACGCCGTCGCCCTCGCCCAGCAGGGGACGCTGGGGCTCGTCTGCGACCCGTTAGGCGGGCTGGTCGAGCTTCCGTGCGTCTTCCGCAACGCCACGGGGGCGGCGATCGCGCTCGCCGCGATCGAGATGGCGCTCGCCGGGATCACCTTCGCCATCCCCGCCGACGAGGTGATCGACACCATGGGCGAGATCGGGCGGAGCATGGACGTCCGCTACCGCGAGACCGCCGGCGGAGGGCTGGCCGCCACCCCCACCGGCCGGCGCCTGGCGCGAGAGCGCCTGGTCCAGATCAAGCGCGCCGAGCCCTAGCCGCGAGCACCACGCGCCCCATGCTGTTCCAACCGAAGCCTGCCCTATAGGTTTTCCCTCGTCTTCTCGTCTTCTCGCCCGAGAAACCTCTCCCCCCCTCCCGCCGTAGGGTCCGCCAGACCTTTCGTTCAAGGTGCACATGGTCAGTCGCGAAGACATCGAGTTGTTCCTGGACCGCCTCTCGCACGAGGGGGCGACGTACGACGAGGTGCAGCCGGGGCTCTGGCGGGTGCAGCCAGGCGGCATGCTCGATGCGGACGTCATCGTGCACCACAATCCGCCCGTCGTCGTGTTGCGCTTGAAGGTGATGGACGTCCCCAAGGATGCCGCCACCGAGGACAAGCTCAACCGGCGCCTCCTCGAGCTCAACGCCAGCGACCTGGTGCACGGGTCGTACGGCATCAGTGATGGGGCGATCGTCCTCACCGAGGCGCTCGAGCTGTCGCACCTGGACTTCGAGGAGTTCCTGGCATCGTACGAGGGCATGACGCTGGCGCTCGCCACGCACATGCGCGAACTGGCGTCATTCCGCGAGGAAGCCTGAGCATGGGGATCTTCGACCGTCTCGCCTCACTGATCAAGTCGAACATCAATGATCTGATCTCCTCCGCCGAGAACCCGGAGAAGATGCTCAACCAGATCATCGTCGACATGCGCGACCAGCTGGTGAAGGCCAAGCAGCAGGTCGCGGCCGCCATCGCCGACGAGAAGCGGCTCCACGACCAGTTCCAGGCGGAATACAAGCAGTCGCAGGACTGGGAACAGAAGGCGATGCTCGCCATCAAGGAGGGACGCGACGACCTCGCGAAGCAGGCCCTCGTCAGGCAGAGCGAACACTACGCCCACGCCCAGCAGCTCGAGATGACGTGGCAGGCGCACCAGCTCGAGACGGAAAAGCTGAAGAACGCGCTGCGCGACCTCAACGAGAAGATCGAGGAAGCCAAGCGAAAGAAGAACCTCCTCCTCGCCCGCCAGCGGCGCGCCCAGGCGCAGAAGCGCATCTCCGAGACGATGTCGGGGCTGTCGGAGAAGTCCGCCTTCGAGGCCTTCGCCCGCATGGAGGAGAAGATCGACCAGAACGAGCGCATGCTGAAGGCCTCGACCGAGATCGACGAGGAGTTCTCGGGCGACCGGCTGCAACGCGACTTCAAGCTCCTGGAGAAGTCCGCCGGGGGGGCGAGCGCCGACGCACAGCTCCTGGCGCTCAAGCAGAAGATGGGGCTCCTGCCGCCGGCGCCGCCGGCGGAGAAGCGGCAGCTCGGCGCCGGCTCGGCTCCCGGCGAGGAGACCGTGCACGCCGAGATCGAGGACGCCGACGACTCGCCAGGCGCTTGACGACGTCCCCCTCGGCCCCCCTCAAGGTCGCGCCCGTCCTGACGTCGACGGTCGCGACCGTTCTGTTGCTGGGGCTGTTCTACCGGGCGGCGGACATCTTCCTCCTCTTCTTCGTCGCCGCCCTCCTCTCGCTCTTTCTCGGCGCCGTGCGCGACGCCCTCGTCAGGCGCACGCGCCTCCCGGGATCGATCGCCTTCTCCCTGGCGGTCGCCGGCACGATCGCCGCCGTGGCGGGGCTCGTCACCCTCCTCGTCCCCCCGGTCGTCGAGCAGACGCAGCAGCTGATCGGCAACCTTCCCGGCTACGTGACCGCCTGGCAGGAGTGGCTGCAACGACTTCTCCTGCGCTATCCGCGCCTGCAGGAGATCTGGCGCACCGAGTCGGCCAAGCTGGTGAGCGGGATCGTCTCGCAGGCCGAGGGGGCGGTGAGCGGGATCCTGCCGCAGGTGGTGGGGATCGGGCACGCCGTCGTCAACATCGTCTCCATCCTGGTGATGGGGATCTTCCTCGCGTTGCACCCGGCGACGTATCGCGAGTGGCTCATCGCCCTCTTTCCCCCGGTACGGCGCGACCTGGTGCGAGACGTCCTGGGCGACATCGCCGGTACCCTGCGCGCGTGGATCGTGGGGCAGCTCCTGGCGATGACCGTGCTGGCGATCCTCACCGCCATCGGCCTCTACCTCCTCGACGTCCCGTACTGGCTCACCTTCGGCGTCTTCACCGGCGCCGTGGCCATCATCCCGTTCTTCGGGACCCTGGTGTCGTCCGTCCTCCCGGCCTTCTTCGTGCTCGGGGGGGAGGGGGTGTTCGGCATGGGGCCGGAGATGCACGCGCTCCTCGTGATCGTCCTCGGCTTCCTGATCCACATCATCGAGGCCAACTTCGTCGTCCCCATCATCACCGCGAAGCAGGTGGAGATCCCGCCGGTCCTGAGCATCATGGCGGTGCTGGTCGTGGGGCGCCTGCTGGGGCCGATGGGGCTGCCGGTGGCGGTCCCGCTCCTGGCCGTGCTGATCGTCATGGTGCGGCGCATCCTCATCAACCGCATCTACGACGCGCAGGGGATGGAGCGGGGCGGGCAGGGGCGCGTGCTGGTGCTGCGCGTCCCGGCGGCCGATGGGGGCGTCCTGGTCACCGCCGACCCGCCGCTCGACGTGTTGCGGCTGTCGGGAGGCGAGCGCCGGGGCGCATAGGAGCCGCGCCGCGTGACCTTCGAGCCCGGCCACGAGACGCTCCCGCGGGAGGGGCTGGCGGCCGGCATCGGGGTCCGCCTGCCTCGCCGGGGGGGGCACCGCGCGCGGAACGGGGGACGCCCGGTCGCTTCGTCGATCGGCGGCCGCGCGGCTAGATTGGGGGAATGAGCGAGTTTCGCCTCTACAACACGATGTCACGCACCGTCGAGCCCTTCCAGCCGCTCGACGGCGAGACCGTCCGCTTCTACTCGTGCGGCCCGACGGTCTATGACCCGGCCCACGTCGGGAACTTCCGCACCTTCCTGTTCAACGACCTGCTGCGGCGGGCGTTGCGCCTGGAAGGGTGGAAGGTCGTGCAGGTGCAAAACCTGACCGACGTCGACGACAAGATCATCCGGCGCGCCGAAGCCACCGGGAAGACGATCGCCGAGGTCACCGAGCCGGTCACCGAGATCTTCCATGCGGATCGCCGCTACCTGCGCATCGAGGACGCCGAGGCGTACCCGAAGGCGACGACGCACATCCCCGAGATGATCGCCCTCGTGCAGCGGCTGCTGGACAAGGGGGTGGCCTACAAGGCGGAGGACGGGTCGATCTACTTCGCGATCGACCGTTTCCCGGGATACGGCAAGCTGTCGCGGCTCGACGCCCGGGAGGTGCGGAGCGGCGCGCGCGTCGCGCAGGACGACTATACGAAGGAGAACGCGCAGGACTTCGCGCTGTGGAAGGCGGCCAAACCCGAGGACGAGGTCACCGGGGCAGCCTGGGATGCTCCGTTCGGCCGGGGGCGCCCCGGGTGGCACCTGGAGTGCTCGGCGATGGCGATGAAGTACCTGGGCGAGACGCTGGACATCCATTGTGGCGGGATCGACCTGGTCTTTCCGCACCACGAGGACGAGATCGCGCAGTCCGAGGCGGCGACCGGGAAGACGTTTTCCCGCTTCTGGTGCCACGGGGAGTTCCTCCAGATCGACGGGACCAAGATGTCGAAGCGGCTGGGGAACATCACGACGGTGAAGGACCTGCGGGAGCGGGGGGTGTCGGCGGCGGCACTCCGGCACTTCGTCTTCTCGACGCATTACCGGAAGCAGATGAACCTGTCGGGGGCAGGGCTCGAGGCCTCGCTCGAGGCGGTGCGCCGGGTGGGGGAGCTGGCCCACCGCCTGGAGACGGCGCGGGGGGGGACGCTGGAGCTGGCGGAGGCGGCGCGGGAAGGGGAGGGCGCGTTCCGGGGGGCACTGCGGGACGACCTGAACGCCCCCGAGGCGGTGGCGGCGCTGTTCACCTTCTTGCAGCGGGCCAATGCCGAGCTCGACCGGAGGGGGGGGGATACGCCGGCGCTGGCCGAGGCGCGGCGGGTCTTCGGGCTGATGGATTCGGTGCTGGACATCCAGCCGCGGGCGACGCGGGTGGTGGTGGGGGCGTCGCGGGTGGAGCCGGAGGTGGCGGCGCTGGAGGGGGTGGGGGCGTCGGAGCGTGAACGGATGACGTGGGCGGTGGGGCGGTTGCAGGAGCGTCTGGCGGCGCGGGCGCGGCGGGACTTTGCGACGTCGGACGCGATCCGGGCGGAGGTGGAGGGGGCGGGTTTCGTGGTGAAGGACACTGCGCAGGGGACGCAGCTGGAGCGCTGGCGGTAG